>JALUZQ010000257.1 GCA_027011725.1 Sulfurimonas sp.
AGTATGTTGGCTGGAAAAATGGAAACTTAGAGCTTGTTTTTGATAAAAAGCTGCGTAATAATCAAATAAACTACTACAATAAATATGACTCAAGAAGAAAAAAATATCAATATATTTTTAATATTCATGCCTCAATGCTTACAAAGTCTCAGACTCTAAGAAAAGAGGGTGTGAGTCATATTAAACTCTCTCAGTACAATCCTAATATGCTGCGTTTAGTGATAGAAAACTCTTCCCCAATAAATGTCCGTTTTAGTAAAAAACCAAAGAAAATTATTGTTCGTATCAGCAGTAATAAGATTCATCATAAAGCACTCAAGCGAGAGAAGCGAATAAAAGTACCTGCTCGAGCAGATAGAGATAAAGTCATAGTTATCGATGCAGGACACGGGGGAAAAGATCCCGGTGCTATAGGGTACAAGAAATATCGAGAAAAAGTTGTGGTCTTAAGCATAGCCAAAGAGCTTCGTAATATCTTAAAAGCACGAGGTTATAAGGTATATATGACACGAGACAGTGATCATTTCGTAAAACTCAGAAACAGAACAAAATTTGCCAATAGGAAAAATGCTGATATCTTTATAAGTATTCATGCAAACGCAGTGAGTAAAAGACATGCAAACAAAACCTATGGCATAGAGTGCTATTATCTTTCAAAATCTCGCTCAGAACGTGCTAAGAATGTCGCCGCGGTAGAAAACTCCGCAGATTTGGCAGATATGAACTTCTATGGAAAAGAGAGCTTTTTAAATACGCTCAATTCACATAACATCATCGCAGCAAATAAACTTGCGATCGATCTGCAAAGAAGTGCACTCTCATCGCTGAAAAAGAAGTACAAATATGTAAAAGATGCAGGTGTGAGAGAGGGACCGTTTTGGGTGCTTGTAGGTGCTCAAATGCCTGCGGTGCTTGTAGAGGTTGGTTTTATTACAAATCCTCGTGAAGCAAGGAGACTAGTGAATAGAAACTATCAAAAGACATTGGCAAAAGGCCTTGCCAATGGGGTAGAGCGCTATTTTATAAACTGTAGAAAAAGCAGGTATTAATCCTCCTTTTTGTACTCCAACTCTCCTGCTCGTGACTCTTTGTCATTTATTATCTGCTCTATCTGCTGTTTTACTTTGTCATAACGGTACTGCTCTTTAAAGCCCATGATGCGTCCGCCTGCTGCGTTTGGATGTCCTCCGCCATTTGCCCACTCTTTTGAGATTTGGGCTACACTAACATTATTATTTGCTCTCAGGCTCATTGTACCTCTGTAGCTCACATCTACTATGAAGTCATATTCAGGATAGGCAAGTAAGAAACCATTACCGACAATGGACGTATTCCCGACACCATAGCTGAGATAGCCTCTGTATCCTTTATAGTAAATAGTTTTCTCTTTACGTGCTTTTCCAAGGAGTTTAACAACGTATTTTGTCGCTAGGTTGTCAAGGGTGTCATCTTCATCTTCTCTAAAGAACTCTTTTTTGAGTCTGTGAATATTGTCATCTAAAACTATTGGAGCATTAGGCTCATTTATGAGTTTTACAGCTTCTAAAAGTAAAGAGAGCTTGTAGTGTGAGTCCTCTTCGGCAAACATAATACGGTTAAGCTCACGTGTTTCAGTTACAAGGCGCATACAAACCTTGCCATACTCGAAGTTCTCTTTCTCTTCTTGTTTCCACAGGTCTACTGCGTTTACAACATTGACATATTTCTCCATCCACTCCGGCTCGTCGAGATCAAAATGCTCTTTTGCATAATCGTATGTGATTTTTGTTGCACAGCGCTCAACATCAAGAAAGTACCATTCAAATTTCTTTGCGCTCTCTGCACCACTGCCATGGTGGTCAAGGAGTTGTAGTTTGACATCACAGTAGTTGTCATTTATCTTTTTAAGTTCATGTTGCAGCCAACGTGACTCATCTGCTGTGAGGTTCAGGTCTGTTATGAGTATATAGGCAGGTTTTTTCTCTTTTCTTATGTTTTCAAGTATAAGTTCTAGTTTTTGTTTTACCTCTGCGCCATAATTCGCATTATAGTTATATGTTTTGTATGGTGTGTATTTCATTACCATTTGACAACTGTAACCATCTAAGTCGATATGAGAGAGATGGTGGATTATTCTGTTTTTCATTATATACCTTTGCTTCTGTTTATTTTTTACTCTTGTGTTTCAATGGCTATGGAGCCCATGACTTCAAATGTAGCACTTGCATCTATTTCGGCATGAGAGAGTGTGACCACATCAAGTGAAAATCTCTCAAATATCTCAGCTACACTGCGACGGATCTGTGGATCTACTATGATGATGACTGGAGATACCCCTTTTTGGAGTACTTCTGTTGCCTTTTGACTTGTTGCCTGAATAAGCGCATTTATCTCTCCAACATTGAGCATAAGATTACGTACGCCATCTTGCTCTTGAGATTTTTGCAGCAGCAGTTGCTCTGTTTGTGTATCAAAAGTAAGCAGACGAATCACACCGTCACTGCCTGCATACATCTGTGTAATGACACGAGAGAGTTTTGCTCGAACCTGTTCAGTGATAAGGTCAACATTTTTTGTAAATTCTGCAATGTCTGCAATGGTTTCTAAGATAGTAAGCATATCTTTGAGTGGAATCTTTTCATGTAGGAGCGCTTTGAGCACTCTTTGAATAAGTCCGATACTTGCAACTTTGAGCACATCATCAATGATAACAGGATAATCATCTTTGATCTTGTCGATGAGGGATTGTACCTCTTGACGGGTAAGTAACTCTTCTGCATTGCGTTTAACAAGCTCACTCATATGCGTAGAGATAACCGTTGCAGGATCGACAACCGTATAACCGTTAATGATGGCATCCTCTTTTTGTTCAGGGAGTATCCAAAGGGCATCAAGCCCAAAGGCAGGCTCTTTTGTCGGCTCACCTTGAATCTCTCCGGTTGCCATACCGCTATCCATCGCCAAAAATTTGTCAGGGTTGATCTCACCTTCGCCTATGCTTACTCCTTTGAGGAGTATTTGGTATTGGTTTGGCTTGAGGTGCAGGTTGTCTCTAATACGTACCTGCGGCATTAAAAAGCCAAAGTCGCTGGCAATTTTTCTACGCATGGAGCGAATTCGCTCCAAAAGGTCTCCCCCTTGTGAGCTGTCGGCAAGTTTTATAAGCTGATACCCAAGGGTAAGTTCAAGCATCTCAACTTTGAGGATGTCCTCTAGTGCACTCTCTTCCTCTTTTGCTATTTCATCGGCACTTTTTTGAGGAGAGAGTTTCTCTTTTTCTTCTTTAAACTGCTCAGATGTTTTTGGGGCAATGATATCGTTGACGTTAAGTATATGCAGCTCTCCTTTTTCATACTTGTAGATGGCCCAACCAAGGAGTGCGAACATTCCACCGACGAATGCCATAGAAGCAGTTGGTAGTCCTGGAACAAGTGCAAAAAGGAGCATAATAAAGCCCACAATCATCATAGTTTTGGCATTTCCTACCATTTGAGAGATTGTACCCTCAGCGAAGTTGTCACCGTCACTTGATGAACGGGTGATCATAATACCCGTAGCAGTCGAGATAATAAGGGCTGGAATCTGACTCACGAGTCCATCACCAATAGTAAGGAGCGTAAAAGTTGAGGCACTGTCACTGATACTCATGCCATATTGGAATACACCAATGAGGAATCCACCAATGATATTGATAAGCGTAATGATAATACCAGCAACTGCATCACCCTTTACAAACTTTGATGAACCATCCATAGCTCCATAGAAGTTTGCATCTTGTAAGATCTCGGCACGGCGTCTCTTTGCCTCTTCATCATCTATAAGTCCTGCGTTTAGGTCAGCATCGACTGCCATCTGTTTTCCGGGCATAGAGTCAAGTACGAAACGAGCTGCAACCTCTGCAACCCTTGTAGAACCTTTGGTAATAACCATAAAGTTTATAAGCACCAAAATGGAAAATACGATGATACCAATAACATAGTTCCCGCCGACAACGAAATCTCCAAAGCTGGTAATAACACTACTGACATTCTCAGGCCCTTCATTCCCATGACTTAAAATCATCCTTGTAGTAGCAATGTTCAGGGAGAGGCGAAAAAGCGTTAAAATGAGAATAAGTGTCGGAAATGTTGTCAGATCCGTAGGTTTTGGTACATAGAGTGAGATGAGTAAAATAAGTACAGAAAAGGCGATGGAAACAGTAAGGAGTACATCAAGTATCTCTGAAGGCAGAGGTACGATGATGATAGCCAAAATTGCCATAACGAAAACAACGACACCAAGGTCTCTGTTTCCAAGCATAAAGTTTAAAGAGGTACCGACCTTTTGTTTTGCTGTAAGTTTTTTTGCCATATTCTTTATTATTAGTCTTTGAGTACGTCTTCGAGAGTTATTTGTGCTAAAAAGAGGTCTATTTTTCCTTGAAGTCTATGTAAAAACGGCCAGAGTGAACAGATGTGTGCCCGCTCTGAAGGGCAGTCCTCTTGTGAAGGGGAACACTCAAAGACAGCAGGTGCTTTTCCCTCTACACAGGTCATAATGTCAAGCATAGGGATTTTTGCTGGGTCTTGGTTAAGAAGAAATCCACCGTTGACACCTTTATAAGACTTGAGTATCTCCGCTTTTGCAAGAGATTGCAAAATCTTTGCAAGAAAACTTTTAGATATTGAGAGCTCTCTTGAGAGTGTATCACTGTCGATGGGCTCTTTTGCAGAGGAGATAAGAATGAGTGAAAGTATTGCGTATTCACTGGCACGGGTTATAAGCATAGGTTAAAATCTTTAGTTTTTATTTATTATAGCTAAATTGTAGAAAAAATTAAAGAAAAATTAGATACAATTGCGCTTCAACTTTTAGTGCAATGGCATTTGAGTTAGATTATTATACCCATCAGGAGGCTATTATGGCTTTAGATTCGGCTAAAAAACAAGAAATAGTTGCGAAATATGGTCGCAAAGAAAATGACACTGGTTCAAGTGAAGTTCAAATTGCACTTTTAACTGCAAGAATTGCAGAATTAACAGAACACCTTAAAGTTTTCAAAAAAGATCACGCGTCTCGTTTAGGACTACTTAAACTAGTTGGACAACGTCGTCGTTTAATGAAATATTTCAAAAGAACGAACAAAGAAGCTTACGCAAAACTAATCGAAGATTTAGGTATCCGCGATAACATCTAAGTTCTAAACTTTTCTTACCTCACAAGTCCTTTTTTAGGGCTTGTACTCTTTTTCCTAAAAATTTACATATCATTATCTCAAAAGTAGGGCTTAAGTCTTTTCTCTGTACTATTATTTTATGCAAAGTGTTAACCATTACTATAAAAACAGAGAAATATTAGAAGCATTTATTCAAAAGCAGCGTATTGTCGATGCTTCTTCACTCCTTATACAAGTCTTTACCGACAAAAATGAGCCTGTGTTTATAG
>JALUZQ010000258.1 GCA_027011725.1 Sulfurimonas sp.
GGATGAAACTAGAGCTGCCTTTCATCAACAGCTACATTGGTGTGTATAATTACCAATTTGTTGCTCTTTTACTTGCCCTGAGTCTGCCTGCACTCATACAAAACAAAAAGTACAAATTCCTGCCGCTACTATTGTTGGTCGCTGCGTTTAACTATGGCTATCCGCCGCAACATGATGCTCCACTGAAGATAAAACTCGTTGCAACCCACATAAAACAAGAGGACAAATGGCAACGAGAGAATCTCCTGCCAACCGTTGAGATGGTCTTTCGTGAAATTCAAAAGGCGACACAAGAAGGGTACGACCTTGTTGTCTTGCCTGAGTCGGTCATTCCTCTCTTTTTGAACAAAAATCCTCTTCTGCTCTCACAACTACTGGCATTGAGTAAAGATATAGACATCATTACAGGCTCACTGCTTCGAGAAGATCACCTCAACTATAATGTCACCTACTTTTTTCAAAACCAACAGTATAAAATTGCCAAAAAACTCATACTTGTTCCTTTTGGTGAGTACATTCCACTGCCTTCATTTATGAAAAAGTTTGTCAACGACACCTTCTTTGCGGGTGCGAGTGACTTTGTTACAGCAAAGCACCCCACAGACTTTCTCATCAAGGGTGTCAAATTTCGAAATGCTATCTGTTATGAAGCGACCTGCCAAGAGCTCTATGAGGGTGATGTGAAGTACATTATAGCCATCAGTAACAATGCCTGGTTTGTCCCTTCAATTGAACCAACATTACAAAAGTTACTTATGGAATACTACGGGAGAAAGAACGGTGTCACTATATATCACGCGGCAAATGCCGCAGGCACGGGAGTAATTAAGTAACTTTTGGTATAATACTTCTCTTACAAATTAAATACTATTTCACATATAAGGTTCATAGAGTATGCAAAATCTAAAAAATCCAAATCTTTATATTAACCGTGAACTCTCATGGCTGCAGTTCAACACCCGCGTCTTAAAACAGGCACAAGATGAGTCACTGCCACTCCTTGAGAGATTAAAATTCTTAGCAATTTACGGCACAAATCTCGATGAATTTTACATGATTCGTGTGGCAGGTCTTAAAAAGCTCTTTAGTGCAGGTGTAATCGTCTCGGGAGCAGACAGGCTCACACCGCTACAACAACTTCGTGAAATACGCAACTACCTTCACCAAGAGCAGCAAGTCGTTGAACACTGCCGTAGTGAAATATTTAAAAAACTTGAACCCCACGGCATTACCATCAAGACCTATGATGAGCTCAACAATCAAGATAAGCATACACTCAACCAGTACTTTAATGAAAATATCTACCCTGTCATCATCCCTATTGCAGTTGATGCGACACACCCTTTTCCACACCTCAACAACCTCAGTTTCGGACTTATCGTAAAGCTACGCGATAGTGATAATGAGGACATAGAGCGTTTTGGGATTATTCGTGTTCCTCGTGTACTTGATCGTTTTGTACAGCTTGGCAGCGGGACTTATGTTCCTATAGAGAGCGTGGTAGAGAAACATGTTGATGAGCTCTTTCCCGGCTATACCCTCATCAAATACGGTTCTTTTCGTGTAACGAGAAATGCCGACATCGCTATAGAGGAAGAAGAGGCAGATGACTTTATGGAGATCCTTGAAGAGGGGCTGAAACTACGCCGTAAAGGGGAAATGGTTCGTCTTGAAGTTGGATCAAACGCAGATGATGAGATTATCAACTTCTTTAACAGCCACGCTCATGTTTACAAAGACGATATTTATAAATTCCATACTTTTTTAAACCTTTCAAGCCTCTGGCAAATCGTCTCGAACAAAGATTTTGCACATCTTTTAGCTCCTAGCTTCCAGCCAAAGACACTTCCGCCTTTTGACAACAGCGAGGATTACTTCTCTATTTTAGAAAAACAAGATGTCCTGCTCTACCACCCGTATGAGAGTTTTGACCCTGTTGTAAATTTCATTCAATGTGCCGCAAAAGACAGAGATGTCGTCTCTATTAAAATGACACTCTACCGTTCAGGTACGAAATCACCTATTGTCAAGGCACTTATAGATGCGAGCGAGAGCGGCAAACAGGTCACAGTTATGGTAGAGCTCAAAGCGCGTTTTGATGAGGAGAACAACCTCATTTGGGCAAAAGCTCTGGAAAAATCAGGTGCGCACGTAATTTATGGTATTCAAGGTTTTAAAGTGCATGCAAAGGCTGCGCTTGTCACACGCCGTAAAGATGGCAAGCTCAAACAGTATGCCCATCTAGGCACTGGAAACTACAATCCTGCCACTTCTAAGATATATACCGATATGAGCTATATGACAAGTAAAGATGCTGTCACAAATGACCTCACACGTTTCTTTCACTTTTTAACGGGATTTAGTAAAAAAGGAAAGCTCAACGAGCTCTATATGGCGCCTTCACAGATCAAACCAAAACTGCTCTCACTCATTCATAACGAGACAAGACAGGGAACAAACGGGCATATCATCGCAAAGGTAAACTCACTTGTAGATGAAGATGTCATCCGTGCACTCTACAAAGCTTCACAGGCGGGTGTAAAAGTTGAGCTTATCGTTCGTGGTATCTGCTGCTTGAAACCTGGCATAAAAGGGGTGAGTGAGAATATTCGTGTTATCTCTATTTTAGGGAAGTACCTTGAACATGCCCGTGCATTTTATTTTAAAAACGATGCATCTCAGATCTACATCTCAAGTGCAGACTGGATGCCGAGAAACCTCGTACGCCGCATAGAACTGCTCACTGCCATAAAAGATGAAAGCTCACGTAATAAAATCATACAAATACTTAAACTCCAATGTGCAGACAATGTCCTCGCCCATGAGCTTCAAAGTAATGCAACCTATGTCAAGGTCAAAGCCGAAGAGGGACAAAAGAAGATCAACAACCACAAACTGCTCGAAGAGTATGTCAATAAAATTGCAAAAGCAACAAGAAAAGAGACCTCAAGCTATGTCACACAACTTGCAGAGCGTCTCTTTATAGAGAGTTAGGAGATAATTATGCTGCATACATTTAAAGGGATTGACCCACAAATAGGAAACAAAAGTTGGATAGCACCCTCAGCAGATGTTGTCGGTGATGTAAAGTGTGGGGAAGATTGCTCTATTTGGTTTGGCTGCGTTGTCCGCGGAGATGTGCACTACATCTCCATAGGTGATAGAACAAACATTCAAGACCTCTCTATGATTCATGTCACACATTATAAAAATGGAGACAAATCTACAGGCAATCCTACCATCATTGGGAATGATGTCACAGTAGGTCATCGGGTAATGCTGCATGGCTGTACCATAGAAGATGCTTGTCTTATTGGAATGAGTGCGACAATTTTAGATGGAGCAGTTATAGGTAAAGAGAGTATAGTGGGAGCGGGAGCCCTTGTCACAAAAGACAAAGTGTTTCCTCCGCGCTCACTCATCATAGGCTCACCTGCAAAGGTTGTTAGAGAGTTAAGTGATGAAGAGGTTGCAGAGCTTTATGCTTCTGCTGCAAGATACGTTGCGTTTAAAGAAGATTATAGAGTAGAGTAAATCTACGTTCTATAATCCGCATTGATCTTCACATACTCATATCCGAGGTCACAGCCAAACGCAGTGAAAGCTCCATCAGCGATTCCTAAGTCACAATAAATTGTAAACTCACTCAGTTTCATCACTTCAGAAGCTTTTTTCTCCATTTCTGCGTCAAAATAGAGTTCACCCTGTTTATAAACGCAGACATCATTAAAAGAGATACTTAATTTCTCTTCATACGCCTCTGCTCCACTTGCACCGACTGTTGAAGCGATTCTTCCCCAGTTTGGATCTTCTCCGTAGAGTGCAGTTTTGACAAGCAGAGAGTTCGAGAGTGCTTTGGCAACTATTTCTGCCTCTTTGTCATCTTTTGCTCCACTTACTTCATAGGTCACAAGCTTGGTCGCACCCTCGCCGTCTCTTACCATTTCACGTGCTAAAAAGCGCATAATGTTGTAAAGTGCTTCATCAAACGCAGCACTGTTGTAACTCCCGCTCTTTGCATTACTTAGCAGCATCACAGTATCGTTTGTTGAAGTATCGCCATCAACACTTGCCGCATTAAAGGTCACTTCTACATTTTTATTCAGATGTTTTTGCATCTCATCCTTACTCACAGCTGCATCAGTGGTAATGAAACAGAGCATCGTCGCCATTGCAGGGTTTATCATCCCCGCACCCTTTGCCATAGCACCTATATGAAAGCTGCTGCCATCTTCAAGTTCTACCTTATAGGCTATCTGCTTTGAAAAAGTATCTGTCGTCATTATCGCCTCAGCTGCTGCGTTTGGCTCACGTTTACTCAAGTCAAAAAGTTTTGCACCTGCTATGAGTTTCTCTTTTGGCACTCTTACACCAATGACACCAGTAGAGCTCATCACTGCGTTTGACACATTCTCAGGTAGTGTTGCTAAAATCTCGTCTATATCTTTTATACCCGCTTCCCCTGTCATTGCATTGGCATTTTTTGAGTTTATAAGTACAAAGTTCGTTTCAAACTCACCTTTGCGTTTAAAGTGCTTAATGGGAGCTGCAGCCATCTTGTTTGTTGTGAAAGTTGATGCAATTGCACACATACTCTCACTGTAAATAAATGCCATATCTTTTGCTTTCTCGGGCTTAAGTCCTGCACTTACACCATCTGCGTAAAAACCATCAGCAGCACATACGCCGCCATCTATTTTTATTAATTTATACAAATTTCAGCTCCTTAGGTTTTACTCTTTTTGAGAGTATCTCTTTTGTTATTTTTATGCCTTGCTGTGTACCGATGACAAGCAGTCTTGATTCACTTGTCACAAGTGTATCACCCTTAGGCATACTTATGAATTTTCCATCTTTTTTGGTTATACCTACCACTGAGGTATTTGCTATCTCACGAATATGCGTCTCTTTGAGCTTTTTGAGCACTGCCCAGCTGTAACGTGGGATGAGAATCTCCTGCATATCAAGAGGGTTGTCATTTTTGTACAAGAACTCTTCAAGCAGGTTCTCCATATCTGGACGAGCCGCCATTGCACTCACCCTTTGTGCAGTGAGTTTTGTAGGAGAGACCACAGTATCGGCTCCAAGCTTTTTGAGCTTTTCAACATCACTGATGCTCTCTGCTGAAGATATCACATAGTACGGTCGTGGCAGATCATGCTCTTTTTCAAAAAGCCGCACAGATGCAATGAGTGCGATGTTGTCAGCTATTGTATCTGAGAGCGTAATCAAACCTTTGGCAGAGGAGAGATG
>JALUZQ010000259.1 GCA_027011725.1 Sulfurimonas sp.
TGTCGTAGAAGCCTCTTGCACAGGAGTTTCTTGAATGGGACTCTTTTTTTCTACAACAATCTCTTCTGTTTCTTCTATCTTATCGACTTTTTCCAGTGGTGTATCTTCTTCCATCTCAGCCAGTGTTGAGAGTATCACATCTTTTAGTTCCATGCTTTTAATAACCACCTTTCAAACTCTTTAAATTCTACTTCTGTATCCATTTTAATAAAATACTCTTTCATTTGAGTATTTACATTTAAAAATTTTTTTCTCATGCCCGAGAGCCGTCTAATGGCAATCTTCGCTTCAGAATTTTGAGGGTCTTTTTTGAGAATCTCTTTGTAGATCTCCAAAGCCTCCTCTTTTAAACCCTGAAGCTCATAAATATTTGCCAGTGTCAGTGTCTGCATGAGTCTCTTTGACCTACTTCTCTATGTAGTTTGCGATGATAGAACCCATCTCGCTTGTAGAACAGATCTCTTTTGCATCGAACTGTGCAAGGTCCTGTGTTCTGTAACCCTCAGCAAGTGCACGCTTAATAGCTGCGTCTATTTTATCAGCCGCATCATTCTCGCCAAGTGCATAGCGAAGCATCATAGAAGCACTAGAAATCGTAGCAATAGGATTTGCGATGCCTTGCCCTGCAATGTCTGGAGCAGAACCGTGAATAGGCTCATATACACCGATCTTTGCACCAACTGAAGCTGATGGTAAAAGCCCGATAGAACCTGAAAGCATAGAAGCCTCATCACTTAGAATGTCTCCAAAGATGTTTCCTGTAAGCATAACATCGAACTGTTTAGGATCACGAATAAGCTGCATAGCAGCATTATCAACATACATATGTGAGAGTTCAACTTCCGGGTACTCTTTTGCTACCTCTTCAACAGTCTCACGCCATAGTTGAGAGACATCAAGTACATTTGCTTTGTCAATTGAGCAAACTTTTTTACCACGTGTCATTGCTATTTTAAATGCTTGGTGTGCGATGCGAACAATCTCATCACGAGTGTAAACCATAGTGTTCCACCCTTTGTTCTCATCACGCCCCTTAGGCTCACCGAAATAGATACCGCCTATAAGTTCACGAACGACCATCAAGTCAACGCCGCGAACAATCTCAGGTTTGAGTGAAGATGCGTTTGCAAGTTCATCATAGACAACAGCAGGACGAAGATTCGCATAAACGCCAAGCTCTTTTCTAAAACGTAAAAGTCCGCTCTCAGGACGTTTTTCACGAGGAAGGTTGTCCCATTTTTCTCCGCCGATAGCACCAAAAAGGACTGCATCAGCACTTAAAGAACCAGAAATTGTCTCTTGAGGAAGAGGATCACCTGTAATGTCATACGCACAACCACCCATTAAAAGTTCATCATACTTGAAACCAAATCCACAATAAGAAGCTACCGCGTCAAGTACCTTTACCGCTTCATCTACTATTTCAGGACCTATTCCGTCACCTTTTATGAGTGCTATTTTGTATGTTTTCATCTATTTCTTACCTTCTACTTCATTTTTTGCAAAGTTCATCAACCCACCTGCATCTATTAGTTCCTGCATAAACGCAGGAATAGGTGTAAAGTCGTATGTCTTGCCTGTTGTTTCATTTGTGATTGTACCTGCATTCATGTCGATGCTTACTTTATCACCCTCTTTTATCTCATTTGCCTCTTTGAGTTCAAATATAGGAAGCCCCATGTTAAAAGCATTTCTATAAAAGATTCTTGCGAATGTCGGTGCAATGATTGCAGCAACACCTGCGGCTTTAAGTGCAATTGGTGCGTGTTCACGAGAACTTCCACATCCAAAGTTCTCATCAGCGACAATAATGTCACCCGGAGTCATTTTGTTTACAAATTCTGGATCAGCATCTTCCATAACATGCTTTGCAAGTTCTTCTGGAACCGAAGTATTAAGGTATCGTGCAGCGATAATCAAATCTGTATCGATATCTTTACCGAATTTCCAAACTTTTCCGTTTATGTTTGCTTTTTCCATATAAAATCCTATTGTTTTGCTAAATAATTTTGCGATTATATCTAAAATGTTGTTTGAAGTCGATTAAAGAGCGAAAGTATCGCTCTGTAGGAGTTTACTACCGCTTGAGGTTGTTTGTAGTTTGGAGCATTTCATCACTTGTTGTGATGATTTTTGAGTTGGCATCATAGGCACGCTGCCCTGTAATGAGGTCGGTAAGTTCGACAACAAGCTCAACATTACTCAGCTCCACAAAGCCCTGTCTGAGTGTACCAAGACCATCAACACCGGGAATACCCTCTACCGGCTGACCCGAAGAGTCTGTTTCAAGGTAAAGGTTATCTCCCATAGAGTGTAAACCAGCAGGATTGATGAAGTTCGTTGTCTGAATTTGGCCTATTTGTGTCGCCTGCGTTTGACCCGGTTGAACAACGGTAACTGTACCATCAGTTCCTATGGTAATGTTCGTTGCATCAGGTGGAATGACTATTTGTGGTATAAGCGTATAGCCGTCACTATTTACGACAACACCGTCTTGGTCTACTTTAAATGCACCGTTTTTTGAATACACCTCTGTACCATCAGGCAGTTCCATTTTGAAAAAACCGCGTCCTGTAATGGCAACGTCAAGCTGATTATCTGTCTGCTTGAGTGAACCTTCGGAAAATATCTTGTTAATCGCCGTAGGACGCGCACCAAGCCCCACTTCAATACCCGTCGGGCTTTTTGTCGTGTCACTCGTTGAAGTTCCTGCGTACTCCATAACATGGTACATCAAGTCTGCAAACTCTGCACGTGATTTTTTAAAGCCTATAGTATTGACATTGGCAATATTATTTGCCGTAGTGTCAATTTGTGTCTGCATTCCGAGCATTCCTGTCGAAGCAGTATAAAGTGATTGCATCATGGTATTTTTCTCTCCCCTGTTGTATTAAAAGTTTTACGCTTTACGTGCAAGTTTTTCAATTGCATCTCTGTTCATATCGTTCATCTGTGTATCCATGGCCTTTTGATACATCCCCACAAGTCTGTTCGTCTCAATGAGCTGTGTCATCATCTTCACTGCGTTTACATTGCTCTTCTCTATAAAGCCCTGTTTAACCGCATTGCTTTCACCGATGATATCTATAGATTTAAGATCTTCAAATTTGTAAAGATTATCACCCTCTTTTTTGAGCAGTTTAATATTTGCAGGCTGGACTATCATCAGCTTTTTATTTTGCGTGAGATTGAGTGTACCGGGAACATTGGTATTTATCTGTCCGTTTTTATCGATATTAATGACACTGTCAACATTTGAGAAACTAATGCCGCTTTTAGAGTTAAAATAATCATCTCCAAGCACTTCATAGCCCTGTTTTGTGACAAGTTTTCCCTCATCATTCGTCGTAAAAGAGCCATCACGTGTGAGCCTTACACCCTCTGGCGTCTTTACAGCGAAGAAAAGCCCTTCACGAGAGAGTGCAACATCTAAAGTGTTGGATGTTTTCTCTAAAGAACCTACTGAGAAGTCTGTGTACTCATCGACTATCTGGGGTACGCGCGCCATTGTTCTATTTATAAACGCAGCGCCTTCTCTCGTGTTGTTTTCATGAGGCAGCTCATCGCGTGCTTCTTTATAGAGTCGCATAAAATCACCAATGACGACATCATCTTCTTTAAATCCTGTCGTATTTACATTGGCCAAGTTATTTGAAATAGTGTTGAGTCTATTGAACTGTGTGACCATGCCACCAGCTGCGCTATAGTACCCTGTCTGCATCTCTTTTTCCTGTTTTTAGCGTTATTGCATGTTGATTAGCAAAGAGTGTTCCAAAAAAATAGATAGCTCAATATTTTACGCCCAAGCTAAAATTTAAGCAAGTTTGGGTATAATCCACCTTTTAAAAACCTTAAAACAGAAAATGGAGCATCCTCCGAATGACAGCAAAAGAACTCAACAAGGCTTTAGAGACCTTTTTTGAAGAGCACAAATCAAAAGACTGTGTCACCTATGAATCCATAGTCCAGATATTTGAAAAACAACCTACAGCAGCTCAATCAAAAAATGTTTTCAAGCTCCTGCAAAAACATAAGAAATGTGTCTATACTTCAAGTGAGCACGCAAAACGCCTCAACGACCAAGAGGCAGAAGCACGTCGTGATGCTCAAAGAAAAATGCTCGAAGACAACGAAACAGATAAATTTGACATCCTTAAAGAGCATGAACTCCTTGAGTGGTCACGTTCTGACTCCCCTGTTCGTATGTATCTTCGTGAAATGGGACAGATTCCGCTTCTAACAAAAGAAGAAGAGATAGAAATCTCTAAAAAAATAGAAGCCGGTGAAAGCATCATCATTGATGCCATCTGTTCTGTTCCTTATCTTATAGACTTCATCTTAGACTATAAAGAGCCTCTCATTAACCGTGAAAGACGTGTAAAAGAGCTCTTTAAAAGCTTTGAAGATGAAAAAGATGACGGTGATGACAACGATGATGACGATGCATCAGACAAAGCACCATCAGTAAAAGACAAAACAAGAGTAGAAAAAGTCTCTACTAGCTTTAAAGCTTTGGAAAAAGCAAAAAAAGACTGGGTAAAAGCAACTGAAAAAGCACCTGAGAATCTCGATGGTGAACTCACTGAGGAGGTAGTACAGTACTACTTGACAGTGACATATAAAAAAGCTGTTTTAAAAGAGAAACTCCTTGATCTTGGGCCAACTTCAAAGCTTATCAATGAACTTGTAAAAGCAATGGAGACTGCACTCAAATCTGATGAGGGGTATGACAAAGAGCTTAAACGTCTTGAGTATAAACTCCCACTCTTTAATGCAACGCTCAAAGCAAACCATAAAATACTTGTTGAAAAGATCCAAGACCTCACAAAAGAGGACATTGCCAATATGGTTCCAGAAGCAACAATGGTTTCTACTTATATGGAGATCAAAAAGCTTGTCCAGACAAAAGAGGCATCAAAAAACTCTTTCGATATGGAACCTGAAAAACTTGCAGATATTTTAGAACAGATCAAACGTGGTAAGAATATCTCTGAGATCTCAAAAACAAGAATGGCAAAATCAAACCTGCGTTTGGTTGTCTCTATTGCAAAACGTTACACGAACCGTGGTCTTCCTTTCCTTGACCTTATTCAAGAGGGAAATATCGGGCTTATGAAAGCTGTCGATAAGTTCGAGTATCAAAAAGGGTACAAGTTCTCAACCTATGCAACATGGTGGATCCGTCAGGCTATCAGCCGCGCTATTGCCGATCAGGCACGTACTATTCGTATTCCTATCCATA
>JALUZQ010000260.1 GCA_027011725.1 Sulfurimonas sp.
TAGGACGCCCTACAAGCTGGGATGATTTTAAAATGACCTCTATACGCTCTGCGTTTGTCGGCATTCTCTCATGTTTATGTTCAAACTTATGCAGCGACTTATGGGCATTTTCTATCATAACGATGGAGGCATCCACCATAGCACCAATGGCTATGGCAATCCCTCCAAGACTCATAATGTTCGAGCCTATACCAAATATTTTCATCAACAAAAATGTCATACCAACGGTCAAAGGCAATACAACAAGTACAATAAGAGATGAACGTAAATGGAGCAAAAAGAGCCCAATAACAATAATAACGATGATACTCTCCTCAATGAGGGTACTTTTGAGTGTCTCCACCGCACCGTCAATAAGCCCTGAGCGGTCATACACAGTTGTCACATCCACACCATCGACTTTGAGCTCTGCCATCTTCTTTTTGATTCGCCCAATTGCCGAGTAGACATCAGCACCATAGCGCACTAAGACAATACCGCCAACAACCTCACCTTCACCATTGAGGTCTGCCATGCCACGACGCGGCGCAGGGGTAAGTTCTACACGACCTATATCGCCAATGGTAATGGGTACACCAGCGCGAGTTGTCACGACAAGCTTACGAATGTCATCAAGATTTTTCACATATCCCTTTGCCTGTACCATCCACTCAAAACCATTTTTAATGACTATACGTCCTCCGGTGTCGTTGTTATTGTTTTTGAGTGTTTTTGCTACATCCTGTATGGATAGATTGTAGCGCACAAGATTATCGTTGTTTACACTCACTTGGTAGGTCGGAATAAATCCACCCACAGATGCCACTTCACTTACACCATCCACACCCATAAGTGCATACTTATAGTAGTAGTCCTGCAGTGTTCTCAGTTGTGCCAGATTCTTTGTTTTTGAACTCAGAGCATACTCATAAACCCAGCCCACACCACTTGCATCAGGTCCGAGTGTCACGCTCATATTTTTTGGCAAACTTGACTGAATAGACGCGAGTTGTTCAAGCACACGGCTTCGCGCCCAGTAGAGATCTGTACCATCTTTAAAAATGATGTAGATAAGCCCCGTCTCATAAGTAGAGTACCCACGCACAGTATCAATACCGGCAATAGCCAAAAACTGTGACACAAGCGGGTATGTTCCCTGTTCTTCGACTGTCTCAGGAGACTGCCCTGCCCAGTTTATCTGTACAATTACCTGAGGAGGAGACAAGTCCGGCAGTGCGTCAAGCGGAGTATTTTTCATACTCCAAATGCTTCCCGCCACCAAAAAAAGTGCTGCCATCAAAACTAAAAATTTATTTTTTATGCTAAAAGCTATGAGTTTTTCTATCATTTTTATACCTTAATACTTAATGATAGAATTATAGTGTAGGAGTGTGTTGCGTTTGTGATTTACTCATCTTCAATTACGCATCTAACACCGGCAGACCAAACCCACTCTTCATTTGTAAATCTATCTCATACCCTAATGCATTGACAATGACATCAAGTGTTTTAACAGAAACACTCCCAAAATGCCCTTTTTCTACCTTTGCCAATGTGACACGACTAATGCCTGCTAAAGATGCCAAACTCTCTTGTGTCATCTTCTGCTCTTTGCGCAAAGCCCTTATTTTAGTTCCAATTTCGGACAAGTTCATCCGGCAGCTCCTTGTAAGTTCTTTCATCAAGTGAAAGCCTAAAAATGTCTAACATTTTTGAGCCGATATTTTGAAATTCACTATTTGTTTTCAAGTAATTTTCCATCTCTTTTATTGTACGTTTCAAACTCTCCATGCATTTTGCATAAATTGCTTCAGACTCTTTTTTTGAGAGATAGCACTCCTGCACTCCAAACTTTAGCAACTCTTTTTTTCCAAACCAAAGTTTCTTTCCAAACATTGTAAGAGCCGGTCTATCTTTGTAGTAGTAAACCATAGTAGTGACCACATCATATGCCGGAGAAAAGTAAATCTCTTTAAAATCATTCGTATAGAGAATACCAAAATTCTTCAAATGAGCATCACCATTTTTGAGCAAGTAGTTCATTACAACAACTGTATAAAAGCTCTTCATAGACTCCTGCTTATTGGTCGTTACACTGTAAATAGTCTTTGCAACGCTCTCATAAGAGCCGTTATATTTCTCTTCTTTATTTTTTCCAAGCAGTGCTAATATCTCTTCAAACCCTAAAAACTCATCTCTTTTTCTGTCATAATTAAATCGCTCCACCACCAAGAAGCGATTATTGTCAGAAAGTTGAATATTTGCAATTTTCACACCTGCTTTTTCTATTGCTTTTAAGCAAAAATATTCATTAAGCGCCAACTGTTCATACTCCTCTCCCCACGTTTTTATGATGTACTCTTTTGTAGAGAGAAACTCTTTATCTTTTAAAAGTGCTAATGATTTTGGTTGCACGCCACTGATGGCATTTTTACTGAGGTAGGTATGAACGAGTTTGGAAAAGGTATCTTTTGTGTCATTGTGCAAAATGTCTGTAAGGTTAAAACTTACCACATCACTTTTCGCACACCAACTCTCATACGTAAGCCTGCTTTGTATATTTGGGCAGAGGTAAGAAAAAGTTAAAAAGTCATCAATGTACCCATACTCTTTTGATATAAACTGCTTAAGCATCTCAAAAAGATACCCCTCTGGCATATTCATATCAAAAATCGGGTGGAGTCTGTTTTTCCAAATATACGAAGAGAGCCTGTATGGCATAATAAGAGAAATGAGAGCATTTTTTTGTGTGTAGTTAAATACATAGCGGTTGTTCTCCTTTTCAAAGGACAACTCCCCCGCTTTTTTGTTTGCAACTTTGACATCAATTCTTTGCATAGTAGAGCCTAAATGATAATATTACTTATCATTTTAGCTAAATTAATTTAAAATGTAAAATTATATTATCATTTTATATAGTAAACAGACTTAATAAAGCCCATTTATCTGTGCATCACTGTCCATCATAAAGAGTGCATTATTGACCACTTCATCTCCTGCATTTAAGCCCGATGTGATGATGTAGGTTTGCCTGTTGAGTGGTTTTACATGCACTTCTACCGGTTCATATTCGCCCTCATATTCACCTACTACAAATGCGTAGTATTTGCCGTCTTTTAAGATGACTGCACTTTGTGGAAGCGTTAGATACTCACGTGCTTTGTCTTTTGAAATGACATTTGCATACATTCCGGGAAAGAGCGTATGTTTAGGGTTGTTTAAACGCAGTCGCATAGTCAGTGTCGCCTCTTTTGGATCGAGGTTTGGATAGAGCAGTTTTTTGTTTGTTTTATAGATTTTCGGAGTTGTTTTAAAACTCACTTCAAAATCATTCGCCTTTTTTATCCACGCAACATCATCTTCAAATATCCTTGTCTCTACCCATACCTCATCGAGATTGACTATCTCAAAGAGTCTGCTTTTTGCGTTAAACGCAGAGCCGTTGGTGATATTTTTCATAAAAACATACCCCGAAGCCGGCGCGTAAATAGTTGTATTGGGCGAGACCTTGTTTGTTTTTAAAATGCTTTGTATCTCATTTTGAGGAACATTTAGGAGTTGTAAATTGAGCTTTGCGCTTGCAAGCATGCCGCTATTGTTTTTAATTTGTGTATATTTATAGGCATTTTTGTAATCTTCTTTTGCCTTATAAACCTCAGGCGAGTAGACTCTCACAAGAGGGTCGCCTTTTTTGACATACATATAAATTTTGTTTGCATAGAGTTTTTCAACAAAACCACCAAAACGCGGGGCAATATCATATATGCGTGCTTCATCGGCTTTGACATACCCGTAGTTCTTTTTAGAGTGTGATGATTTTACTTTTTGCACCTTCACTGTTTGAACAGAAAAAAGCTGTTCTACCGTTGGTTTTTCTTTGACCTCAGAGGCAAAAAGTGCAAAAGGCAGCAGTAGTGTCAGTAGTATCTTTTTCATTGTAATTTTCCTTGTAACTCGGCAATTTTTGCCTCAGCTTTATTGTAATTTGCAATCGCTGTGATGCTCTTTTTCTCCAAACTCAGTTTGTCAAAGAGTACATCTATGTATTTAAAAAGGTCGCTTCCTGTAGATATAGAAGTATTAGAGAGCTCAAACATATGCGCCACCTGCGGCAGTGCATCATCTTGGATGATATGATAGATTTTATATGAAGAGAGCATCACGGCATAGTAACTCTCCAGAGCTGCGTTTACCCCTAACTGCGTATCTGCCTTTTGGCTGCGTTTAGCGAGTAAAAGTGCACGCTCGCGCTCCTCTTTTGCATCTTCTGTGCCATAGATTGGCAAGGAAAGTCCCACACCTACACTAAAGTAGTCATCATACTTCTCTCGGTAGTTATATCCTGCCAAAACATTCACATCAGGGTAGTTATTTACGTCTGCAAGTGCTACTTTTGCATTTTGTTTTGCTATCTCTTTCTCTTTAAGAGCAATCTCAGGGTTATACTCCAAATCTGCACGAAAACGCTCAAGCTCAGGTTTGCTTTTTATAGAGAGGTCAATGTCAAGTTTTTCCACCCTAAACGCAGTAAGTGCCGAGAGCCGTGCATAGGCTTGAAATATCTTCGCTTCTATTGCCGTTCTTTGCACTTTCAAGTCAGAAAGAGAGAGTTCTGCTTTCATAATACCCATATGTTGGCTTGAGTTGATACTCGTGTATGACTCATAGAGCGTAATGTTTCTTTTTGTCAGATTTATATACTCATCTATGATGTTTGTGAGTTCACGCAGCTCCCAAATGGTATAGGCTTCAGTCTTTATGCGCTCGACAAGTTTCGCCTCTGCAGCGCGCAGTTGCTCTTTGAGCACTGCATCTTCTGCCATGGCGACATCTTCTCTCTTTGCTCTTTTGGAGTAGTAGGGAATGTTTTGCTTCAGACTCAGCACCGTTTTACTCATTGCCTCAGATGCATCAAGTGTATTTTTTACAAGTGAAAGCTCAGGATTAGCAAACTGGTCTGCTATATCAATGCTCTGTTTGTTTGCCGCCAAACGGGCATTTATGACCTCTAAAGAGGGGCTTTTTTGCAGTGCAGTGTTTATAAGGCTCTCAAGCTCCACCCCAAAGAGTGCATTTGAGAGCAGTAAAAGAGAGAGAATTAAAGTTCGCATCGTAGTTCCTTAGATATTAAGACTGGTTTTAACACGGTACTTTCTACCTGTCTTTGGAGTAATAAATATATGTA
>JALUZQ010000261.1 GCA_027011725.1 Sulfurimonas sp.
AATGTCATTTGCCAAAAGATTTAGACAAATTCCCAGCAGTAATATTATTTTTTTCATTTTTTTCCTCTTTTATTGGCAGGTGCCGATTATTGACATATTTTGATCATGATACGAATAGGTATGCATACTTGTAGATAAAAGCTTGTTTTTGAGATAAGGTCCATTATGTGTATAGGTGATGACTATATCTATTTTTCCCGCTTCATCTGCATCTTTTTTATTTGAAAAGTTAAGATGAGTACCGTTTGGACACAAATCATCCGCATTCATATCAAAGGAGCTTAAATCTTCCATATTGTCAGCTTTTTGTGAAGCTTGGTTGGCTATGAGTTTGAGTTTGTAATCCTCTTGCATAATGCTCCAGTAATCGATCATAAAGGTAACGATAAATGCCATTGTCGGCAAAACCACCAACAATGTAGCCATAATTTGGCCAAGGCCAAAGGCATTACGACATCTATTTTTATTTCTCATAAGCGATGCTTACCTTTTGTGTATGTTTGACACGTCTCTTTTTCACTACATGGACCTTTTTATGGTCAAGCAAGAGCTTTTGCTTCTCTTTTTGTATAGCTTCATCCGTGTCTGTTGCTGCGTTTACAAGCCAAAGTTGTCCACCATAGTTGTTGGTGTTGTAGGCTCTGTTGTTATTGAGCGCCTGCGTTTCATAGTAAAGAGCCAAAAAGTTTTTAATCTCTTTTGGAGACATGTCAAGTACTATGGTGTCTGCTTCTATGATTTTACTTGTAGTCACTTTATCTTTTGTCTGCGTTATGGTTCGTGTAAAGGCAGGTATGGTGACATTACGGCTTATAAAAGAGTGTACCGGTACATGCAGAGCAATGTACTTTGTTTGAAAGCTGTACTCTCTGTTTTTGAGCTTCTTTGGCATAACAGAGACAATATCTACAAAATTTCCGGCTTTAAGAGAGGCATCTTTATTTTTAAAGACGCTAAGCGGAATTGAGATCGTGTCGCTTGTTGCCACTATTGTTTGCTTGGCAGGAGTTTTGTCACTTTGTATCTCTTTTTTCTTTTTTACTCGTTTGTCTGACGGGTTGATGGTAGAGAGTTTCTCTTTACGCATAGGCTCTTTAGCAAATATGTCTACTTTTGCATAACGTCCTATGATTTCTTCAGCAGTAAGCGGCTTGAAAGAGACATAGTTTTGTGGAAGTTTTGCTTTGACAATCGCATCTGCTCCAATATAATCTCCCTCTTTTAAATTCTTTGATGCCACATACACTTCGATATTGTGTGTAATGTTTTCATTGGCTTTACTCTGTTTTAAATACATTAGCAAAGCAACAGATGAGGTGAATAGGACAAGCCCTACCAGTATCCCCATGACGATTCTTATGTTTCGATTTCTCATATTACTCCTTTTAAAATCCTGGCATTAAAGCATCAGCAGACATTGGAAATGCCACCATTGCTATGACCGCAGGCAAGATAAAGATAAACATTACAAAAGTAATGCTGATGTTCATAGTGGCTGCACGCTTCTCTACGTTGAGCATTTCCATATCTTTGATCTCTTGTGCTTGATTTTCAAATATGGTCTTTACACCTATTCCCGTCTCTTCTGAGAGACGCATAAAGCCGACAATGGTTGCAATGGCATCACTGCCTGTTCGCTCGACAAGATTATTGTACGCGATGTCACTTGAGTAGGTAATAAACTCATTTTTAAACTTTTTTGACTCTTCTAGCAGATCTTTTCCAAGAACATTGCCCGCTTCTTGGGTGACTTTGTCGATGGCATTGTTGAGTCCGCCGCCACCTTCAAGAATGATGATAAGCAGGTCAATGAAAATTGCAAGATCGTTGTTGATCCTTTTTACACGCGCTTTTATCTGTTCATCAAGGTAGAGATAGGGCATAAAGAACATAACCAAAATGGCAATAAAGCCAATGAAGAGATTTAAAAGCAAAGAGAGATCAAGTAAGACAATAAGACTGAAAAGTGCCAAACCGGCAACTACACTAAGTGCTTGTACCTCTTTGTACTCTTTATGCGTGATTCCTGCTTGGGTGAGCTTGATCTCAAACGCAGCTTTTTTATCACTCTCCTCTTTTGAGATGATGGTCTCTCCTTGAATGGAAAAGATAGCATTGAGCATACGTACATGTTTGTAGTGCTGTAAAAGGTAGAGGGTTGTAAAAAAGAGAATAATGCCTAAAGAGATTATCATCAGGGTGTACGAAAGAGTCTCTATCATTTGTTCACCTTTGTGATAAATTTATTTGCCATAATCCCTAAAAATACCCACAATGAGATACCAAGAAGTTGGAATCTTCCGTAGTCGCTCTGCATAAAATACTCGCTGAGTTTACCGTCAAAGTTCTTATCGAGTGCAAAGTAGAGAAAAATAGTGATAAAGACAACAACATATGAACCTATGCTTCCCTCTCTTGTAATGACATCGACCTTCTCTTGCATCTTCTCTCTGTAGGCAATGGTCTGCTCTACCTTCTCAAGTGTATTTGAGAACTGTCCACCACTTGCACGGCCTATTTTAATGGCAAGCGCAAAGATGCGCAACTCTTTTGAGTCAATATATTGGTTGATCTTTTCAAAGGCTTCAACCTCGCCAATGGTGTTCTTCTCTTGAAAAAAGTTTTCAAATATCTCTTTAAACAGCGGAGAACTTGAAACGGAGATGGACTTGACAAGGGCTTGTTCAAACCCTATACCGTTTTTCATCATCTTTACAAGCACAGAAATAGCAATGGCAAGCGCTTTGTTAAACTTTTTTTGTCGTGTATGTATAATGGACTGTATGGCCATATAAAAAAGGAGTGACCCAAAGGCCATTCCTATGATGAAGCCCGACCAGTGCTGTAAAAAAAGTGCAAAGAGTGAACCGATGAAGAGTACAAACGCAGCAAAGAGCGTTAAAAAGAGATACATAGGCATACGAATACCTGCATGCGTCATTATGGAAGCTACCTTCTCCGAAAAAGCTTTTTTGTCACCTTTTTTCTCTTTAAGAATCTCTGCAAACTCATCGTCAGTAAAGGCGATGGAACGTTTGACATATTCAAGATGGCGTGCACGTTGGTACTCTGTATATAAAAAATACCCAAAGAGTGTGGCACTTGATGTTATGACTAAGATTAATAGTATATCTATTTGTAATTCGCTCATTATTGTAGGTTAGGCCATCTTTCTAGTATATTTTTCCCAGAAGCGTAAGAGCTTTGGATAATTTCAGACATATAGTTCTCTCTCCATCCGCACATACGTTTTGGGTGGAATGATTTTAACTCATTAATGAGCATCTCTTTTGTCACTTCAAACTCATTGTCAAATATACGTGAATCGAGGGTGATGCCATTTTGCAGCATTTTAAGAGATGCTCGTGATGATGCCGAGATAGCTTTAAAGTTTCCGCTTGAGTCCATAGGATTCTCACTACTCATTGAACGTTTGAATTCAAACAGATCAAGCATGGAAACCACACCGTTTTCTTCAATACGTCTCTCAGGTTCGGAAATTTTGACTATGCGTCTTGTTCCATCCGGAAAACGGACGATCTGGACGATGAGATCAACTGCTGAGATGATCTGAGAACGTACAAAGCTCATATTCGCCGTTGGCCGTGCCTCTAGGAACATATTTTCAATTCTGACTATCGCTTCTTTGGTATCATCAGCATGAATAGTGGTCATAGAACCGGGATGCCCCGTGTTCATTGCGTTTAGCATAGTGACTATTTCAGGCCCTCTACACTCACCGACGACGATTCTTCTTGGACTTGAACGCAGTGCTGTTCGCAAAAGACTCTCAATGGTAATCTCTCCTGCACCTTCTTCATTGGCAGGACGTGCTTCAAATGAACGGATAGCATGGCATGGCATTTGAGGCTTCATCTCTTTTGTATCTTCTATGGTAAGGAGTTGGTCACCCTCGTCTATGAAGCGTGTGAGTGCATTTAAAAATGTCGTTTTACCGCTTGATGTACCACCGGAAACTACGATGTTGAGCTTCCCTTCTATGGCTTTTACCAAAAAATATGCCATTTTCAAGTCGATCATATTTGCATCTATAAGACTTTCAAAGAGCAAAGGTATTTCGCGAAACTTTCTGACAGTTACATATGAACCTGCGTTTCCATCACTGTCAAGGTTTGCCGAAACAGGGGGAATTTGTATCTCTATACGAGAACCATCAGGCAGTTTTGCCGAGGCAATAGGATGTGCTTCATCTACTTTACGGTTGGATTCAGAGAGCATTCTGTTTATGAACTTTTTAAGGTCATCTTCACTTCTGAACTTAAATGGAGTAGTGAGTGTCTGCCCGTCATAAATGACATCGACATAATCTTTTGTATTGACGATGATGTCATTGAGATCGCTTCCGGAAATTCTTATAATGGTTGAGATAGGGCCATAATAGAGAAGATTGTCAATGACAAAGTCTGCGATCTCTGCTTTGAGAATATGTTTTGGAACACTGAATGTCGAGATATGTTTGACTACAACTTCACGGATCATTTTCTCTGTGAGTTGTCCGTTAATGTTTAATTTTTCAAGAAAAGAGTCATAGATCTCACAAGCGAGTTTGAAATACTCTTCATTTCTGTAAATGAGAGGAAAACAGAGCTCGACACAAAGATTTTCATCGACATTAATGGGTTTTGCTGCACCGGGAACCGTGACAACTTTTTCTTGCGTATTATGACGCTCTTTTAGCTTGCTCTTTAAAGCCATTTCTTGACCTTGCTCCAGAGTGATGACTGCGCTTTTGTTGCGTGTTCAAAGAGAGTGGGGTCTTTGATAAAGAACTTCTCACTCAGTTGGCGAATACTTTGCATAAACGGTGAATCAGGGTAGACCTCTGCGACAAGTTGTGCCTCATTCCAACACTCTCTGAGATGTTTTGCATCATTTGGCAGGGAGTAGTGGATCTCAAAGTTATGACGCAGACCTTTTGAGAGGATCTTTTTTGCTTCATCATGTGTTACTGTTCCGTAAGAGTCCTCTCTGTTTGCGATGATATGTGTTTTGTTGTACCAACCACTTTTGTCTATAATATCTATGTATGTCTTTAAAATCGACATAGAGGGAATACTAAACTCGGTAATGACAAAAATATTGTCTGCGATCTCTTGGATGTCCACTTCAAGTTCTACATCCTCAAATACACCGACGTCAATG
>JALUZQ010000262.1 GCA_027011725.1 Sulfurimonas sp.
ATTGTAAAAAATCTGGACATGAAGTTATTATATGAAAACTACTCTTATTTAAACCTTTGAAAGTAAAGACAAATCAAAACTAATTATTTCATTTTTACATTCAATGGTAATGAGACAGGCTTTTTTTGAGATTTTCACTGCATCTACAATACCTTTGAGGAGTTCTATCGTAGACTGCGTTTGAGGGTCATACGCTACAAGAGTTTCCTCTTTAATGGTAAATATTCTGCCGCCTCCGCAGCCATCACCTATAATGCCCTCACATACCAAATCATCTTGTAAATCAAAACCATGAGTCATCAAGGCACTCCTCTTTTGCATCTTTTAAGAACTCTTTGTACTCACTTGAATTTTTATCAAGTGCCTTATACTCCAAATAAGTGTAGTTCTTAAAAGTCGCATCATCTAAACATTTGCAGAGTTTTGTAGAGTTCTCATCTCCGCTGCAGTGTGAGAGCATTTCACTTTTTTGTCTCTCTTCCCAGCCAGTATAAGAGATATAGTAAGGATACAACACCCAAATGGCAAAACCGATGGTCAGCACAATATTTAAAATGTACTCTTTCTTTTTCGTTTGTCGGTACTTCCTTACATCATACACCAAAGCGATGATAAAAACAACTTGCAATGAAATATTAAACCAGTCACTATCTAAAAAATCAAACACTATTTTTGTTCCTTATCTCTTTTATGGCCTCAGCACACATTGTCAGCCCAAACGCAGCGGTTACACCCATAAAACTCCCTTTCTCTTTTATCTGTGCCTCTTCGGAAGAAAATATCACCTTATATTTCTTTTTAAAGCCTCTCTTTTTTAGTTCATAACGGATTTTTGAGCCAAACTTATCACCATAACTCTTCCAGATGTCCCCTACTTGAATCTTTGTCGGGTCAAGCCGCTTTGCACTCCCAAAAGAGGAGATGAGCTTTTTGTAACACTTCTGTGCAAGTGCCAACTTTGCATTTCTGTCATCAATGGCATCAAGCACCAGGTCATACGCCTCAAAGTCAAACGCAGCCACCCACTCTTCATCTATGCGTTTGTTTATAATCTCAATTTCTGGGTAGTGTTCTTTGAGTGCCTCGACCTTCACTTCATTTTCATGGAGTTCTGACCACATTTGGCGGTTTTGGTTTGATGCATCATAGGTATCAAAATCAACGATGGTAATCTGCTTTACTCCGCTTCGGTACAAACAATCAAGACAAAAACTTCCGACTCCGCCTACACCGAGCAAAAGAACCTTGGCATCTTCAAGAGTATGAAAATCCTCTTTCAAAAGTAGTTTTATACGGTCATATTTTGCCATCAGTCCAGCCACTTCTCTAAGGTCTCAATGCGTTCATATGCACTCAAGTCAAGCATTATAGGCGTAATGGAGATATACCCGTCACGAATGGCTTCATAGTCACTTATCATCCCCTCTTTTCCCTCGCGTGCGCGAAAGTTCAGCGGGTGTAAACCAAGCCAGTAGTGCTCTTCGCCTCGTGGATTGGCATGCACTTCCGCTTCGTTCGTATAGACTCTGTAGCCCGCGTAGGTTATCTTTATATCTGCCTCTGTTTTTTCAGGAGGAATGTTTACATTTAAGAACTCTCTGTCATTTAAAGGAAAGGTATCTTGACGTACCTTTGTGACAAGCTTTTTGATGGTCTCTTTTGCCAAAGTAAAGTCACCATTTGGGTTGGTAAAGTCCATAACCTGAGAGATGGCGATGGATGGAATACCATGCAGCACTCCTTCCATAGCACCCGCAGCCGTACCACTATAAGTAATATCTTCACCCATATTCGAGCCGCGATTGATGCCGCTTACAACCAAGTCAGGCTTTTCATTTTGAAATATCGCACTCAAAGAGAGGTAAACGCAGTCGGTAGGTGTGCCATCTTCAAGCTTGAAGAAGTTCTCTTCTACAGGGATGAAACGCAGTGGCTTGGTAAGTGTTAAAGAGTGTCCACACGCAGACTTTTCATGTGCAGGTGCGACCACCACCACCTCAACATCTTCAAGTTCATTCAGAGCCAAACGCAGCTCATTAATCCCCTTTGCCTCAAATCCATCATCATTTGTTACTAAAATTTTATATCTTTTTTTCATAGTGGTATTTTATACTAAAGAACATTTACATTTAAGCATCTCACATTTTTTCCGATATTTCTCTAAGAAAAGTGTCCAAGGAGAGAAGATATGATAAACAGATATGAGCAAAACAACTACTACGCGCATGATTTGAACATTGCTATGCAGACCTCAAGCGGTGACCGTATTACCATGGACTTCTCAAACCATAAAAGTTCTTCACTCTCCTACTCAAAAGATGCTAAAGGCGAGTCAGCATCGATGCAGTTTTCATCTATGCAGTCATTTCAGTTCACTATAGAATCAAACGGCATAGATGCACAGGACAAAAAAGAGATAGATGCCTTTATGAAAAAGGCAAAGCCCTTCATAGACAAGTTTTTAAAAGAGCTTAGTGAAGATGCTCCGGGTACTCCCGTAACGCTCGCCGCAAAACAAATAGCCGCTGCGTTTGAGCCAAATACCCAAAATACTCCGCAAAAGAACGAGCACATTAAAACAAACATCGTCAAAGCATTTGATGAAGCCTTTAAGCAACTTCCGCCGCCAAAAGAGGAACTCAAGGTCAATAGTCTTGAAAAGATCTTTAAAGATGCACAGAAACTCCTTGAAAAGACTCTCAAAGAGTTTGACGATTTTAATAAAAAAATTTACGTTTAATAAAACATTGTTATAATACTCCTCCATTTTAGCAAAAGCTGAGGAGTAGAGAGACCTTGTTCAAAAAAGTAGCCCCTGTTTTTCTTATACTCATTCTTATTACCCTCTTTTTTACCTACTACTACAACAACAAGGTCAAAGAGCAAAAACTCAACAATATTCTAGACCAGATGCGCCTCACGCTCAAAAGCCAGCTTAAAACACATCAGATGGATGATCTGCAAATAGCACTCATGCTCTCCAAGAACAAAGGACTCATCGACGCTTTAGAGAATGATGATGAAGATCTCGGCTACAAGATCATCTCCGATATTTCTAAAACTATACAAAAGAGTACAGGCAAAAGAATCCGTACTCAAGTGATAACAAGTGAGCTTAATATCTTTGCACGAAGTTGGGATGACATCTATGCAGGGATGCCCATAGGAGACTATAGAACAGACCTCAAATACTTCTACACACATAATACGCCGAGAACTTCCATAGAGGTTGGAAGAAGACTCGGCATAAAAGCCACCGTTCCTGTATACAAAGACAAAAAACTTATAGGCTATGTGGAGTCTATCTCCTTTTTTAAGTCCATCACCGATTTTTTCAGCTCTATTGGAGTGGATCTTTACGTATTGCTTGATGTCAAACATACCGATACCGCCGTTTTAATGATGCAAAACCTTACCATAGGCAACTACATACTTGCAAACAGGAACTATAACTACACCCATCTTCAAACCCTGCATAAGCTCGACTTTAAAACGCTTAAACTGAAAGGGATCGAGCATAAAGATAAAAAATATATCTTCTACCAAAACATGCATGATGGAGAGAACAAGATCATAGGCGGTTTTGTGTTTGTACTTCCTGAGCGTTATCTCAACTACTTTAGAAACCCGGAAGACAACATCTCTTTTTTAATAAACATCACACGAAGTTCGCTCTATGACATCGTAAAAGAGGAGAAAAAGCATGAACATGACATCTACAAAGAGTACTCTGCTTCTTCACTTGTCTATCTGCAAGATGTCATTGACAAAGAGGACAGAGAGGTCTTTTTTGATGAGGCGTATGAAAAGTTTGACAAATACTCAAAAGATGAGCTTATACAGATGATGCTCAACCGAAGAATAGTAAAAAAAATAGATGGAAAGATACAATGAAAATACTGCTTTTAGAAGATGAATACTCACTGCGTATCAGCGTAGAGGAGTTCTTAGAGGACATAGGTTATGAAGTTGATGGTTTTATGGATGGGCTTGAAGCCTATGATGCTGTCTACGACAAAGCCTATGACATCTTACTCCTTGATGTCAATGTTCCTTCACTCAATGGTTTTGAGCTGCTCAAAAAACTCCGTGAAGATTCCATTCAAACTCCAGCCATATTTTTAACGTCCATGACCGATATGAGTGATCTTAAAGAGGGGTATAAACGAGGATGCTGTGACTATATCCGTAAACCTTTTGACCTTGAAGAACTTGAGCTGCGCATCGATCAGGCACTCGCTTCTCATCTACAAAATGAGAGTTCACTTGTTACACTTGGATGTTCACTGACCTATGATCTCAAAAAGAGTAAACTCTCTCAAGATGACAAAGAGATAGTGCTGCGCAAAACAGAAAAAGAGCTGCTTGAAGTGCTCATAAAGAACAAGAACTCCATCGTCTCGACACAGATGTTTCAAGACGAGGTCTGGGGTGAGTATGTAGAACCGGCAACTATCAGGGTACAGCTCAACAACCTCAAAAAGAAACTGCCTGAAGATATCATACAAAACAGACGCGGTTTAGGATATATTATTGAAAGATAATCAATACTCTACAAAGTATGCACTGATATACTCTGCTTTGGTTGGTCTTATATTACTCGTGCCTCTTTTTTACTATATGGTATATATGAAAAACATCCATGCAATTGAAAACGAACTCCTCCTCAAAGAGAAGTCACTCCTCATAGTAAACGCAATGCAGGAGTACGATGCTCAGGATGAATACTTCGAGTACCCTCGTTTTAAGAGCTTTGAGTCAGGTCTCTATGATGAAAACTTCCATCCTATATTTACACTCATACGCTCAGAGATGAAGTACTTTAAAAGTGGTTACTATATAGATGGAGATGATGCCTACTATGTTATAAAGCTGCCAAAAGGGCGCTACTTTAATGCCACCTACCTTGTTCTACACAACAAAATCTCCTATGCGTCCGTTTATGAGAAAGTGCTTTTTATTCTCTTTAGTATCATTATTTTAGTCTTTATTTTAAGTGCTTACTTTTTAAGAACCTTTGCACGTCCTTTTCAAAAAATGAACAAACAACTCGACAACTTCATCAAAGACTCCATGCACGAGATAAATACGCCTCTTTCTATCATCAATGTCAACATTGACCTCTACAACCGTAAAAACG
>JALUZQ010000263.1 GCA_027011725.1 Sulfurimonas sp.
TATTTGGGACAAACGAAACGCAGTCATATTTGTAGGCTTTCAGGCGGAGGGAACGCTTGGACGTGAGATAGTCGAGGGAACGAAGTGGATTAATGTTTATGGAGAAGATATCATCGTCAAAGCTTCTATCCATACCATTAACGGTTTTTCCGCACATGCAGATCAAGATGGCATTTTAAAATGGGTATCGAAAATCAAAGATTTGAAAAAGGTCTTTTTAGTGCATGGAGAGCTTGAGTCACAAAAAGTCTTTAAAGAGGTGCTCAAGAAAAAACTCAATCTTGACGCACACATAGTAGGATTTAAAGAAAAAATTACCCTCTAATGCAACAAAAGTAGCAAAACTCCTTTTCAATTTTTTATATTATTTCAGAAATAAAAAAGTAAAGGAGTTTGTGATGTTAGTAACAAGATACAATAAACCAGTTTATAGAGACAGACGATTTGATATATTTAATGAACTACTCAATACATTTAATGAAGCACAAACAGCAGATGAACCAAGAGAGATAATGGACTTCGTACCTGCTGTAAATACTCGTGAAGCAAGTGATGCTTACTACATCGAGGTAGATCTTCCGGGTGTAAAAAAGGAAGACGTTGATGTAAGTGTCGATAAAAATGTACTTACAATCTCAGGAAAGAGAGAAGTCTCAAATGAGATAAAAGAGGATGACTACTACAGAGTAGAGAGTGCGTATGGAAAGTTTTCACGTAGTTTTACGCTCCCTGAAAATGTAGATGTTGAAAAGATTAAAGCATCCAATGAAGATGGTGTGCTTGAGATTGTCATTCCAAAACAAGAAGTCATTAAAGATACTACGAAAAAAATTGAAATTCAATAAGGAGGTGTATGATGGAAGTAACTAAAACTGCAAAAGATGTTGTACAAAAAGTAGAAGAGAAAGTTGAGAATGGACTTGAAGTCTTAAAAGATAGTTTCAATAACTTGGCGTCTCACCTGCCTTTGGCAAATCTTGCAAAAAAATCGAGTGATGCTTTCGTTATTGAAGTTGACCTACCGGGTGTGAAAAAAGAGGACATTGACATCAAAGTTGAAGATGACTACCTCACTGTCACAGCGGTGAGAAAGTTCAAAAATGAACTTAAAGAAGATGACTACTACTTGTGCGAGTCTGATTATGGACTTATTTCAAGAAGTTTTGCGCTCTCTGAAAATATTGACAGAGATTCAATTCAAGCAAAATTTGAAAATGGTAGACTCACTATTACTTTAGAGAAAGTAGCATCGAAAAAAGCGAAAAGCATCGCTGTAAATTAATATAAAAGGGCATTAGAGGAGTTGGTGTTTCACAAACTCCAAGTAGTGCCCCTCCTCATTTTCAAGTTCTTCGTGTGTTCCGCGTTGGACGATTTCCCCCTCATTTAAAACATAAATCATATCTGCATTTTTAACAGTACTGAGCCTGTGTGCGATGGTAATGACCGTTTTTTTCTCTAAAATCGGTTTGAGTGCGACAAAGAGTTTGGTCTCTGTATGCACATCGAGCGCGGAGGTAGATTCATCAAATATGACTACACTTGGATTTACTATGATCATTCTGGCAATGCTCAGACGTTGGCGCTGTCCTCCTGAGAGTCGAATACCGTGATGCCCTACGATGCTCTCAAGTCCTTCGGGCATATTTGCAAGCATATCTGAGAGCTGTGCGATTTCTAGCGCTTTGTAAATCTGCTCATCGCTGATATTTTCATGCCCCATAGTGATGTTGAAACGCAGTGTAGAGTTAAAAAGAATAGGCATCTGCAAGACTAAAAATATCTTCTCTCGTACAGAGTGTTTATCTATCTCCTCTGTGGCAATTCCATTGTAAAAGAGCTCTCCTGAGGTTTTTTCATAAAACCCTGAAATGATTTGAGCAAGCGTTGTCTTTCCACTCCCGCTCGCGCCAATGAGGGCTATTTTCGCACCTGCTGTGACACTGAAATTGATATTTTTTAGAATGAGTTTGTCACTGCTCTCATAAGAGAAGCACAAATCACTTACATTAATGTCGACTGCGTTTGAGTCTATTTTTTTCTCACCGCTTCGCTCTTTTTTGAGGGAGAGAACTTTGTTAATGCGCTCGAGTGCTGCCTTTGCAGCAGAGTAGCTGTACTGCATGGAGAGAATATCCTGCACCGGAGTCATAATGAACCAGATGTAGCCAAACATCGCAAACATCATCCCTATGCTGAGATCTGAGTAGGCTACCAAAAGGAGTCCGCTTGCACGAATAAGCTCGAAAAGACTTAAAAAGATGGTGTAAGAGAGTTTCTCATATGCGACACTTTTAAAGTTAAAGAGGTTCGAGGTCTCTTTTATTTTTTTGGCTTGTTTGAGTGCTTTTTCAAAGAAGTAGTGCTCTTTGTTACTCGCTTTTATCTGTCCATAAAGCTCCAGAGTCTCCCCTACATCCTCTTGAAACGCAGCTATTGCTTTGTTCTCCTCTTTTTTAAGCTCCCCTACTTTTGCAGACATCTTTTTACTTAAAAACATAATGAGTGGCTGTACAAAGAGAATGAGTATGCCTAAAATCGGGTTAATGGCGATCATGACAATACCAACGGCAAGCAGTGTTAGAACAGATGCTACAAAACGGCTTGAACTGACCATAATGAAGTTGTCAAGTGTGTCGATATCTGTGATGAGGTTAGCGGTGATCGCACCGCTGCCAAGGGTCTCAAACTCATTCATAGAGGTGTGCTCAAGATGAGTAAGGAGTCTTGCACGTATCATAAAGGTGATGTACTTGGATATTTTGGTAAATATCTTTGTTGTGAGGACACCGAGATAGTAGTATAAAAAACGTAAAAATACCACCACAAACGCAACGATGGCAATGTAGTACAACGCAGAGCCGCTGCCTAAGAGTGTGTCAATGGTAGGAACAATGTAGTGCGGCTGATGCAGGAGTACTTCATCGACCATCATCGGCAGTAAAAGCGGAACAGGAATACTGATGATAATGGCAAGCAGGGTAATAATCTGCCCATATATCAGGGCAGATCTTTTATGAAGTGCGAGTTTGAAAATGGTTTTGATGTTTATAGAGTCGTTTTTCATAGATGCAATTATATCGGATATGCACAAATGCAGTGTGTTTGAAATGAGAGAAAAATTAGGGTATAATTAAAAATTAAAAATATAATAAGGTAAAATTATGAAAAAGATAGTAACACTTCTGTTGATCACGGTTTTAGGGAGTACACTCTTAAGTGCTGCGAGTAGTGAAAAGAAAAAAGTTAAAAAAGAGAATTTAACGGAAAAACATCTTAAAGAGCAGATGGAGAGAGAAAAAAAGTTCGCTAAAGAGCAAAAGTTCTACCAAGGCAAGGAGTATGATCTTTCACAACAGAAGGTTGACCCAAAAGATTTAGACTCCATTCCTGTTATTGAACCTGAAAATGATTTTGATATGTCAGATGTGTACAGAGACGATATCTAAAGACTCTGTACTTGTAGTTACTCTTCTTTCGTTGCGAGTGTAAGAACAGCTTTTGCAATACGATCAAGCGTTTCATCGCGGCCAAGAACGGACATAACCACATCAAGCCCTGGACCGCTCATTTTTCCAAGTAGAGCAACACGAAGAGGGTTTCCAATTTTTCCAAAGCCTATCTCCATTTCCTCAACAACTTTTTCCATCACATGATGATAGTCACTTGGCAGGTGTAGTTCTTGCGCTTCACTCAATCTATTTGCAAAGGTCTCAAGGACTTCGATCGCGTTGCCTTTAAATGCTTTTTTGACCGCTTTTGCATCATACTCTGTTGGAGTAGTGATAACTTCACGGCTGAGCATTGCAAGCTCTTTGAGTGTTTTTGCGCGCTCTTTCAGGGCATCGAGTAGAATCTCTTTTTTGTCATGTGAAGTAAGCACGATGTCAAAGTCTAGAAGCAGTTCTACAAGTCTGTCGTTTGGTGTGTTTTTGATGTAGTGTGCATTGAGCCAGTCGAGCTTTTCAGTGTTGTAGATAGAAGCCGATTTGTTGATGTCTTTTGGGTCAAAAAGTGCTTTCATCTCATCCATTGAGAATATCTCCTGATCTCCATGACTCCAGCCAAGACGTACAAGGAAGTTGAGCAGTGCTTCAGGGAGGTAGCCCATCGCTTTGTACTCCATCACATCTGTTGCGCCGTCACGTTTTGAGAGTTTTTTGCCTTGTTGGTTGTGTATCATAGGCACGTGGTAAAATTTAGGTATCTCAAAACCAAGCGCTTCATAAACGACTATCTGCTTTGGAGTGTTTGAGAGGTGATCATCCCCGCGGATGACCTCATTGATGCCCATCAAAGCATCATCAATGGCTACAACAAAGTTGTAAGTAGGACTACCATCAGCACGGGCAATGACAAAGTCATCTAAGATGTCCTCTGCTTGAAATACTACATCGCCTTTGACACCGTCATGCACAACTATTTCACCACTGAGCGGTGCTTTAATGCGGATGACAGGCTCAACACCCTCAGGAGGAGTGCCCTTAAAATCACGGTAGCGTCCATCATATTTTGTACGCTCTTTATTGGCCATTTGCTCTTCGCGCAGCGCATCGAGTTCTTCTTTTGACATGTAGCATTTGTAGGCTTTTCCCTCATCAAGAAGTTGTTTGATGTACTTTGCATAGATATCGCTGCGTTTACTTTGGTAGGTAATCTCGCCATCTGCTTCAAGTCCAAGCCACTCAAATGCTTCTAAAATCGCTTGAGTAGCCTCTTCAGAGTTTCTTGCTTTGTCAGTATCTTCAATGCGAAGCACAAACTTCCCGCCATTTTTTTTCGCCCAGAGGTATGAAAAGAGTGCAGTACGAAGACCGCCGATGTGTAAGTAGCCAGTAGGGCTTGGAGCAAAACGAGTAACAACCATGATATGCCTTTAAAATTATTATAAATGGAATTTTAGGCAAATCTTGGTTAAAGGTTGGTAAAAACCTTTTTAATCTTGAGAGAGAATAAAATTGTATTTGTACAAATCAGGAATATATTTTCCTCTAATGTTAATGTAGAGATTTCCATTCATGGTAGGATTAAGAGTGATAGTTGCAGTATCACCGGTATAGACAGTTTGGCTTGCTAAAATTCCTTGTCCATCATAGACA
>JALUZQ010000264.1 GCA_027011725.1 Sulfurimonas sp.
CATCTGTTGGGATCAATGGTTTTGTGAAACGGCACGTGCTTTGACGCTAAAGGGTGCTGAAATTATTTTTTATCCGACAGCCATAGGAAGTGAACCGGAGATTGGGCTTGACTCAAAAGAGCACTGGCAACGTGTACAGATGGGACATGCTGCAACAAATACAGTGCCGGTTGTCGTAGCAAACCGCTATGGAAAAGAGGTGGGAGAGAGCTGTGAGCTTACATTCTATGGCTCTTCATTCATTACGGACTACACAGGGACAAAAGTAGCTGAAGCGAGTCGAGATAAAGAGGCAATACTTTACGCTGCGTTTGACCTAGAAGAGAATGCAAAACAGAGAGAGTATTGGGGACTACTACGAGATAGACGACCTGATATGTACAAAGATATCTGTTAGATACTCTCTAAAATAAGTGCTTCCAAATCTTCAAGTTTCGCAGAGGTGATGTCGCCAAACTGTGTACGGTTAAAGGTCTGCTGGCGTTTTGCAAGTTGTGCGGTGTGGGTGGTGATGTTTTGAAGCATCTCCTCTCTACTCACCTTTGCATCAAGATACTCTAAAACCTCTACAATGCCAATGGCACCCATAGGATGAGGTGCGCGTGTGTACTTCTGTTCCAAGTAACAGACTTCATCTATCAAGCCCATTTCATACATCTTTTGGGTACGCGATGATATTCTTTGTCGTAACACTTCACGCTCTACATCAATGTTAAAAACAGACAGATTTTCTATGACTGGTTGTGGCGGATGTGTTTGAAACCACTCTGAGGGAGTGAGTTTGGAAGCTTCATAAATAAGCAAGGCTTTTTCTATGCGGTAACGGTCATTTGGTGCTATTTTGTGCATATACTCACTATCAAGTACAGATAAATGGGCATAAGCCTCTTCTAAGTTTTGAAGCTTCGTTTCTACAATTCGCTGCGTTTGGCTTGTAATTTTTGGAAGTGGTGAGAGTCCATCAAGCAGAGATTTTAAGTAAAAGGAAGTTCCTCCGACTATGATGAGATTTTTGCTATCTTTTTGACACGCTGTTACTGTCTTTTTGTATAAATCTATAAAAATATCGACACTAAAGTACTCGTTAGGGTAGAGTTCATTAATGCCAAAATGTTTTACTGAGTTTAATTCACTCTTTGATGGTTTGGCTGCGACGATGTCTATCTCTTTGTAAATGCTGAGTGAGTCTATGGAGAGAATGTAGGCATCAGTTTTTTGTGCGACGGCAATGGCAAGGTCACTTTTTCCTGATGCGGTGGGACCGATGATGGCGAGCTGTTTCAATGCTACTTTTTCTCTTCAATGAGCTCTACAGTCTCAGTATCATCCCTCTCTTCTAAGAGGGCAGGGTTTGTAGCTGGTGTATTTGTCGCACTAAGTGCGCGAATGAGCTCTATCTCTTGCTCTTTGTCGAGCTTTCCACTTGCGACGGTATCTATGATTTTTTCGGCAATGCGCATTTTTGTCATGTTCTCTTGCTGGTGGAAGTATTTGTCTAAATTGTCTTGATAAGAGCGCAGTTTGTCTTCATGGCGCTTTTTAAAGTAGTGGTAGGCAAAGAAACTGATGATGATAAGCATCAAAAAGAGAATGAGCAGCAAGTAGCGTTTTATCTCCATGGAGTCTGCATGTTCCATCTCTGCCATTTTTTTGTCAAGCAGAGCGCGCTCTTTTTTCTCTTGGAGGGCAACTTTCTCTTTTTCAAGCTCCATTTGCAGTCTGAGTTTCTCTAACAGCTGGTCTTTTTCCATTTTCGCCAGCTCTTTTTTCTGTTCGATTTTTGCAAGTTCCTGCTGCGTTTGGGCTTCTATTTTTTTGAGTTGAATCTCTTTTGATTCGGCTATTTTCGCTTCAAATGCCTGTTTTTCCTGTAGTCGTTTTGCTTCAAGCTCTTTGGGTGTTTCGCCTATGTTACAGGCAGAAAAAAGTATGCTCATTGTGAGTAAAATCAGTAGTTTCATGAAATTATTCTACTAAAATTTTTGTTTCCTCTTACTTAAGTCGATTTACTATATAATTTCCGTATGAAGCAATATAATCACATATATAATGATGCAAAAGGCTTTGAAGAGTTTCTTCAAGCATCCAACATCGATAAAAATCACACCTCCACAATGGTACAGCTCTTTAGTTCAAAAGAGAAAGATGAGATCGAAAAAATTGCATCTGTAGTGTGTAGTGCACTTCCAAATGCTGTTGTTGTCGGTAGTTCAACTGCGGGTGAGATTGTATTTGGTGAGATATATGAGAAGCAAACGGTTGTGAGTATATCGGTCTTTGAAAAGACAAATATGGAAGCACACTATGCAGTAGGAGAAGACTCTTATGCTCTTGGACAAGAACTCTCAAAAAAAATCTTCACCCGCCGTGATGCAAAGTGTGTCATCACTTTTTTAGATGGTCTGCAACACAATGGAGATGAATATCTTCAAGGTTTGGAGAGTTTTAATTTTAAGAAGACTCTTGTTTCGGGTGGCATGGCAGGAGATCTGCTGCGTTTTAAGCAAACATATACTATTTTTGGAAAGCATGTTTTTTCTTCAGGTGCGGTCTGTATAACGCTTTGGGGAGAAGATCTAGAAATATATGAAGATTATAATCTTGGATGGAGAGCCGTAGGCCCCTCTTTTACAGTGACCAAATCAGAAGGCTCGCGTGTCTATGAGATCAATAATCGCCCGATCAAAGAGGTATATGCTGAGGTCTTAGGAGAGTTGGCGGTGGAAAATATGCCAGCTTCTACCATAGAGTTCCCTCTTGTATATGAAGACAACGGCATGCTCATAGCGCGTTCAATGCTGCGTTTAAACAGTGATGGAAGCATACTTTATGGCGGCAATATTGATGAGGGAGAAGAGGTGCATTTTGGGCTTGGAAGCCGCACTCTTGTAAACAAGTACAACCCAAAAGAGCAGCTCAAAAATGAAACGTCACTGCAGGCATGTTTTATCTACTCATGTGTCGCAAGGAAGCAATTCTTAGATAAAGAGCTTGAAAAGACCTTTCGTATCATTGAGCAAAAAGCGCCTACGAGTGGATTTTTTACTTACGGAGAATTTTTTTATAGTGAGCAAAAACCTAAATTTCTCAATGTTACTACTACACTTCTGTTTTTACGAGAGAAGGGGACAGAAACTTTAGCACATAAGATCGATGAAAAACGCAAATACAGAAGCGTGTCAAAAACAGACAGCGCACTTTTTCATTTTATTGATTATGTAACGGAGGAACTTCGCGAACAGGAGAGGAAATTTAAAGCTTCCAAATTCAAACTTGATGAGTTTTTAAAAGCTTTAGAGAGTGTGGTCATTATTGCCAGAATTAACAAAGAGGGCATGATTACATATGTAAACAATCGTCTTGAAGATATTACGGGCTACTCCAAAGAGGAACTTCTTGGCAGACGCTATGATATTATGAGTGAGCAAGAAACTGAGGAAGAACTACTTGAAACAATCCGCAGAGGAAACATTTGGAAAGGCGCACTTTCATGGGTCTCTAAGTCTGGCAAAACTTTTTATACGAACACCTCTATTATTCCAATTCACGATGAGTACAATAATATTATAGAGTATATGGCAGTTAGTGAAGATGTGACAAGTCTTGTTGAAAGTAAGAAAAAAGCACAAGAGGCAGAGGCTGCACAGGCAATGTTCTTGGCAAATATGAGTCATGAAATACGTACACCGATGAATGGAATACTTGGTTTTACAGAGCTTTTGGCAAAGACGGATCTGGATGAAACGCAAGAGAAATATGTTCGAGTCATAGGCAGTTCTACAAAGATACTGCTTGAAATCGTCAATGATATTTTAGACTCATCAAAAATTACACAAAAGAAGATATTACTTGAAAAGCTTGCCATTAATCCTTACGAAGAGTTTGCTACGACTTTTGAGCTTTTACGATCGGCAGCAGATGAAAAGTCACTTTTATACAAATTTCATATTGACAGTAGTGTTTCTCACTGTATTTTGAGTGATTCTGTACGACTGCGACAGGTTATTATTAACTTACTTTCAAATGCCATTAAATTTACGCCGAAGTTTGGAGAGGTGAGATTTGATATCAGTGTCAAAGAAGATACACCGCAAAGCCAAAAACTCTACTTTAGTATTAAAGACAGTGGCATAGGTATTCCAAAAGCGAAGATACAAGAGATATTTAAACCTTTTTCTCAAGCAGATGCTTCAACAACAAGAAAGTTTGGAGGAACAGGTTTGGGACTGAGTATAAGCTCAGATCTTATCAAGGCTTTTGGAAGTGAGCTGCATGTAAAGTCTCAGGAGCAGGAGGGGAGTGAGTTTTATTTTGAGATTACGTTTGAGAAGTGTCCTCATGCTGATATTGTGCCGGATGCAATGGACTCCATCTCGGGTTGTGAAAAGAAACAAAATTGTGACAAGCTGCATCTCAAAGTATTGGTAGCTGAGGATTATGATGTCAATAGAATGCTTATAGAGTCTATCTTTGAGAAGTACTCAAACATTACTCTGCATTTTGCTGTAAATGGCGAAGATGCCATTGAAAAGTTACAAAATGCTCACTATGATTTGGTGCTGATGGATATCAATATGCCTATAAAAAACGGCATAGATGCAACAGCCGATATTCGTAAAAAGCTCAAGCTTGACCTTCCCATAGTTGCACTTACTGCAAATGCTTTAGAGGGAGATGCACAAAGATTCTTTGAGTGTGGAATGAATGATTATTTAAGTAAGCCCATAGATATTAACAAGCTTGAAAGAATTCTTCAAAAATACTCTAAATCA
>JALUZQ010000265.1 GCA_027011725.1 Sulfurimonas sp.
TGTGGTTGTGTTTGGCGGTGGGCTTGATCCTGCAGATATGGTAAAAGAGGGGCGTGTAGAAGAGCTTGGCAATATGTTTAGAGATCCAAAGCCTTTTATAGAGTTTGTACTCGATGAGATACTCTCTCTTTACAACCTGCAAGACCCAAAAGCAAAAGAGGCGTGTATGCAAGAGGGCATTGCCTACTTAAAAACACTCTCCCCGATTTTGCAAGAGGAGTACAAAACCTACCTCGCTTCGCGTCTTGGCGGTTTGGGAGTTTCACCCTCACTGCTGCGTTTAAATACCCAAACGCAGCCAAATGTGCAAAATGCCCCACTGATGCAAAAGAATACACACCGCGATATGTGGGAACTCTCTTTGATAAAAACGATTTTGGAAAAGCCGGAGTTCATCGAAAATGTTTTGGATGTCATAGATCCTTCACTTTTACAGTTTCACTCAAGAGAATTCTCAGCAGCACTCGCTTCAAAGTTCGATGACCCTGAACTGATGGCAATAATGGTCGATGAGAGCATCGTCGCACTCAAAGATGAAGATGCACTAAACGCAGAGCTGTGTGCATTTTTGACAAAGTACTATGAGCGAGAGCTTAAAAAGATAAATATTACACGCGACATCAGCTTTGAGCAAAAAGCATTTTACATTAGAAAGTTTCGAGATAAGATAGCAAAACTCAAACGTGGAGAACTTGTAACGCTAAGTAATTAACGTTACAAGTTGAAAATGAGAATATAATACTTAGTTTGGCATTTTATCTATGCTGTCACTTGTATTAATGTCACCTGTTGCTGTTTGACCAAAGAGTTCTACAGAGACAACATTTGGTGTAGCTACTGTTGTTAACGGCATTGAGAACTCTATGACACTCCCTTTAGCTTCTATTCCTCCGGCGTTACTGAGTTGCGTAGAGTTGGTATCTAAAAAGGAGATGTTGTTGTCACTAAATTGCAGTGTCTCATTACTCTCAAATGAGATACGAAGATAGTAACTCTCGTTGAGATCTTCTGCATATTCAAGCATGCCAAAGTACTGTGTTGGTGTTGTTGTTTGGCTGTAGTAGAGTAGGTCACCGTTTGTGCTACTGTTATCATCAGCTGCATCGTTTAAAATTCTTAGAGATGTAGGCCAGTCATCAGGAGAGCCATCTATCATCATAAAATCTGCAGGACGAATTGCTTCCATAAAGAGTACCTTTGGTGCTCCAATAGCGACAGTAGATTTAACGCTAATTGTTCCATCTTCTGCAAGTTCACCATAAAAGTGTGCCTGATCACTGAGTCTGACTCCTTCTACAACAAAACTGCCTCCTGCAAGAACAGTATATTTTTGTATATCATAACCATCTTCAGGTACTATTTTTGTCCCAGAGCGGGTAAGGACATTATATTTGTAAAAACCGTTGGCTCCAATATCTTTAAGTTGGCCAAAAACGTAAATATCAGTATTGCTAATTACATAATTTTTCATTCCCTCTAAGGTGAAGATCTCTCGGATTGAATCTGCATGGTGAAATACAGTTCCTTTCGCTGGATCAATTTCTTCAATTGCAAAAGAAGAATCGACCTCCTTTGTCATGTAAAAAAGTTTTCCACCAATGATGTGTCTCTCTCTTGCCCAAGGTGCAAAAGAAGCGTTTGTATCAGCAGTTTCCGTTAATACAGGTTCTTTGTTTTGATTATATGAAATATTGTACCAACTTACATTCTGGTCGTTATCATGTCCTACGGTCGTATAGACTTTATCATCGAGTCCTATAATCCAGGACGGTTCAAGTTCAGATGAAACTTGAGTGTTTATATTGTAAAGTGTACCTGTTGAGATTGAAAGATAACGTACGGGTAGGTCTTGTGAACCATTCCATCCTCCAAAGACGATGAACTCACCTGTTTTATCAACCATCCATCGCGTGTCACCTCCAAGAGAGTATGCACTTGGAATCTCAGTAACAGTTAATGTACTGTTACCCAATGTAGAGGTATCTATTTTGTATATAGATGCTTTTGTACCTTCTGTATTCATATGATTTACATAAAAATTATTTTCTTTGTCCCACTGTATAGAAGGATGAGCTTCCCACACTTCTTCATTATCAATAGTTGTAGTCTTTTGCGCATTATAGACAACATCAGCTGCACCATAAGCAAAACCTGTATTTTTATGCACAAGATACGGAATGGCATGTTCGCCTGCGCTAGAACCTGCGATTTTCAGCCATAGAACAAGATAAAGGCTGTTTAGATCTTGTATGAGTACGGGTTGCACAGAAGCACGTGGGAGTTCATTTCCATCTTTATCTTCAATAGCAACGCGCTCTAGCCTTCCATCATTTGTAATTTTATAAATACTGTTTGGGTCAAGGTCAACTGCTGCAGCTGTCTTTTCAATGCTTTGTGTTGTCAATGCTTCTGCGTTAAGCGTAGCAGATGAACTACTCTGTGAACTTCCCCCTGTGATGTAAATCCCCTCTGCCCCGCTTAAATCAAGAGCACGTACTTTACTTGCATAATCGATAGATGATCCTCCATCTCCTGATGAAGAACCACCGCCACCACCACAGCCACTACTAAAAATCATTAGTAAAATAAAGACAAACAACTGTCCTAAAAATTTTGTTCCTTTCATTATAAAAACCCCTTTTTGTTGTGTTTAGAGTGATATTAGCTACCACAGCTATATGCTATTTTCCCTTGAATGAGCTTATAATCTACTGAATTTTGCTGAAGGCTTTCGTCGCGAATGTGATATAATTGCATAAAATTAAAAGAGGTAAACTGGCAGAGAAACTCTGCTCTAGTGCCTTAACAAGGAAACAAATGAAAGCAATAGCACTTTTTAGCGGGGGTCTTGACTCTACACTGGCGATGAAACTTATCATTGACCAAGGCATAGAAGTTTTGGCGATCAACATTAACACAGGTTTTGGAAGTACAAAAGACAGACGTGAGCATATGCAAAGTATGTGTGATCAAGTCGGTGCAGAGTTTAAGATCATCGATATTCAAAGCGAATACCTCCAAGATGTTCTTTTTGATCCAAAACACGGCTATGGAAAACATTTTAATCCTTGTATAGATTGTCATGCGAAGATGTTCGCTGTGGCAAAACGCATTATGGAAGCAGAGGGTGCTTCATTTTTAATTAGTGGTGAGGTTATGGGACAGCGCCCTATGAGCCAAAACAAAGATGCACTGCAGACTGTTTTAAATGAGAGTAATTGTGATGGACTGCTCCTGCGCCCACTTTCGGCAAAAAAACTCGCTCCTACCATTGCTGAGCAAAATGGCTGGGTAGATAGAGAAAAACTCGAAGGCATCACGGGAAGAAGTCGTGACAGACAACTTGAACTTGCACGCGAGATAGGACTTGAAGATTTTGAATCTCCAGGCGGCGGATGCCTTTTGACAGATGATAACTTTGGGAAGAAGATGTTTGACTTTATAAAATACGATACATTTGAGGTTAAAGATATTCCGGTTATGAAATATGGACGACATTTTCGTCTCAAAGACGGGGCAAAGTTTGTTGTAGGTCGCAACAAAGAGGAGAACGAGCATCTTCAAAATATTGAAAATGACAAATATTACCACCTAAAGACTGTAGGTATTCCGGGTCCACATGGACTTTTAAGCAAAAATGCTACAGACGAAGAGAAAGAGTTTGCTGCAAAAGCAATGCTTACCTATACAAAAGCAAAGCCGGATGAGAGCTTTAGTGTTGCGTTTGATGGCGAAGAAGTTACAGCAAGTGCATTTGATTCACGGGATGTGATGAAACCATACACTATTCAATAATTTTTTTGTTATACTAAATGTAAGATTTTATTTAATAAGGTGAGATTATGGCAGGAATACACTTCTCTTTTGATAACTTTAAACAGTTAATGCAACTCAATATTGGTATATCTAACCGTCTGGATGAGAATCGTGCGGAGAGTTTTACACTGTTATATTGTAATTTTGAAGGCATTTCTAGTGAAGTTATTGACAACTCGTTGCTAGATATTTTAAGAACTTCAGACTCTATTGTAAATCATGAGGGTGACTACTTTTTTGTACTTCCATATACAGATAAATATGGTGCAGAGATAGTTAAAAAGATGTTCGATGAGTTCTTTGAGAAGTATCTTGACTTTTTTATGCTCTCTTATCCTGCCGATGGAGAGACAGCTGAGGAACTTTTCTCAACAATGCAAGACAGCGTCAGTACCTTTTATAAAAAAGATCTCACTTGTCTTGACAGATTTGCCAAGCAGTACTAAAAGCCTTTTTTTTCAAACTTGTAATATTTAGAGTTTCTATAAAAGGAGATTGCCTCGGCAATCTTCTGTTCGTTATATACCTTCTTATCACATACCCATCTACATTTTATTTTTGGATTATTCATCGCTTCTTTGTTTGATTTTGAGAGTTTTGTCTCATAAATATGTTCACAAAAGAGCGATATGGGCAAGAGTAAAAGCAGTATCTTTTTCATCCAAGCACTATCGGCAAAATCACTAATAGATTTAGCAGTGGAACAATATATGCTATATTTTATGAAATATTTCTGTACCTGTAGAATATGTTTAGGAGAAAATGATGATTGCACTCGATATCAAACAGCAAAACTCGACTGAGGTATCACCTCTTTCATTGTCACTAAAAGATGAAAAGCCTGTACTCTCATTTGCTTCTCTTCTAAACGCAGCAGAAGTGCCAAAAACAGATGAAAAAGCAGTGCCTAAGGGTTTGCTTTTAGCACTTGAAAATGAGCAAGAGAGTCCTTCTTCTGAAGATAAAAAGGGTGTCAAGAGTGATATAGTAAGCCTTTTAAAGACGCAAAAGAGTGAAGAGTTAAAAGAAGTTGATGATTTTGTAGAACTCAATCCAAAACTAACAGCTTCAATGAGTGTGAACGAGTTAAAAACACTCATTGTCAAAGCGAAGAGTTATATAAAATCGCAAATAACACAGAGTGAGGGTTTTAAAAAGCAAGAGATTGCCTCTTTACCAAAAACACTTAAGGGTTTAGCACAGGTCGCAAAGAAAATAGGTATAGAT
>JALUZQ010000266.1 GCA_027011725.1 Sulfurimonas sp.
TAAAAAGTACAACTTTTTTCTGTTTTTCTGACATTTACAACTCCTTACATAATTTTTAGAAATTTTAAGTTATATGCCCTTTAAGATAAATTAAGTTGTTTTATTTTGCTAAATAAACTTTAGTTAGACAGGCTAAAGGTATTGACAAGTTTACAATTTTTCTGTAGAATCCTCTTTGTAATTTTATACACTATTAGGAGGATATTTATAATGAACTTTAAACCACTAGGGGACAGACTACTTGTAAAAACTGTCGAAGAAGCAAATACGACAGCAAGTGGAATCATCATTCCTGATAATGCGAAAGAAAAACCAAACCGCGCAGAAGTAGTAGCAGTTGGAAGTGAAGTAGAAGATGTAAATGTAGGCGACACTGTCGTGTATGGAAAATACTCCGGAACAGAACTTGTACTTGATGGTAGTGAGTACATTGTACTAGAACTTTCAGACGTACTTGGCGTTATTTCATAAATTTTTACGATTAAACATATATTATAAAAGGAGTCAAATATGGCTAAAGAGATAATTTTTTCAGACAATGCTAGAAATCAATTGGCACGTGGAGTTGAAAAACTTACAGATGCTGTCAAGGTAACAATGGGGCCACGTGGTCGTAATGTACTTATTCAAAAAAGTTACGGTGCGCCTGTCATTACAAAAGATGGTGTTTCAGTTGCTCGTGAAATCGAACTCAAAGACAAGCTCGAAGATATGGGAGCACAACTTGTAAAAGAAGTAGCATCAAACACTGCTGATGAAGCTGGTGACGGTACTACAACTGCAACTGTACTTGCAAACGCAATCTTCTCTGAAGGGCTTAGAAACATCACTGCCGGAGCAAACCCTGTTGAAGTAAAACGTGGTATGGACAAGGCGTGTGATGAAATTTTAGCAAACCTAAAAGCTGCTTCTAAAACTATCAAAGATAAAAATGAGATAGCACAAGTCGCGACAATTTCTGCAAACTCTGATGCTGAGATCGGGAATATGATAGCTGAAGCGATGGAGAAAGTTGGCCAAGACGGTGTTATTACTGTTGAAGAGGCAAAAGGTATTGCTGATGAGCTTGAAGTTGTTGAGGGTATGCAGTTTGACCGTGGTTATTTGAGCCCATACTTCATCACAAACACTGAAAAGATGACTGCCGAGATAGAAAATCCTTGGATTCTTTTAGCTGACAGTAAAATCAATTCACTTAAAGACTTACTCCCGGTGTTAGAGCAAGTTCAAAAAACAAACCGTCCACTCCTTATAATCGCTGAAGATGTTGAGGGTGAAGCACTTTCTACTCTTGTTGTAAACAAACTTCGTGGTGTACTCAACATCTCTGCTGTTAAAGCTCCAGGTTTTGGTGACAGAAGAAAAGCTATGCTTCAAGACATCGCAGTCTTAACTGCCGGAACTGTCATCTCAGAAGAGACTGGACATACACTTGAGGGTACTACCATAGATATGCTCGGTCAAGCATCTCGCGTAGTCATCGACAAAGACAATACAGTCATAGTAAACGGTGCTGGAAGCGAAGAGGCTGTAAAAGCAAGAATATCTGAGATCAAAACACAAATAGAAGCAACAACAAGCGAATATGACAAAGAGAAACTCCAAGAGCGTCTTGCAAAACTCAGCGGTGGTGTAGCTGTCATTAAAGTCGGTGCTGCAACTGAGACTGAAATGAAAGAGAAAAAAGACCGTGTTGATGATGCACTAAGCGCAACAAAAGCTGCTGTTGAAGAGGGAATCGTTATTGGTGGTGGTGCTGCACTTGTAAGAGCTGCTGCAAAAGTCTCTACTGATGATTTAGAAGGTGACCAAAAAATCGGTGCTGAAATCATCCTCCGCGCTGTAAAAGCTCCGGTAAAACAGATAGCTGCAAACGCAGGATTTGATACTGGTGTCGTTGTAAACGCAATCGAAAGTGCAGATAGTGAGACTATAGGATTCAACGCGGCAACTGGTGAGTATGTAGATATGTTTGAAGCTGGCATCATCGACCCACTCAAAGTTGAGCGTGTTGCACTTACAAACGCGACATCTGTTTCAAGCCTCCTTCTTACAACTGAAGCGGCTATTTTTGAAATACCAAAAGAGGAAACTGCCGCACCAGACATGGGCGCAGGAATGCCACCACAAATGGGCGGAATGCCGGGTATGATGTGATAACGGAAAAGTAAACGCAAACTGCTTTGCGTTTACCCGTTAGGAACCGCAGACATTGTCCGAAGGACTGTCGAGGACTCTACCTTATTGAAATGACACCTGCGTGTCATTTTTAGGGTCGGAACCGCAAGCGTTGTCTGAAAGACCGCTGAGGACTCTACTTCTTAAAATCGGAACCACAGGTGTTGTGCGTAAGCACCGAGGACTACGCGTAACGCAAACTGCTTTGCGTTTACCCGTTAGGAACCGCAAGTGATGTGCGAAGCACCACTGAGGACTCTACCTCCTTAAACCAAACCACAAAAAACTTCGATAAAATACTACCAACAACTACCCCACCCACATAAAAAAAGAGAAACAATGCAGAAAAAAACCGTATCTTTAGTACTCGGCAGCGGCGGAGCACGAGGCCTTGCACACATTGGTATCATTCGCTATCTTGAAGAACATAATTATGAAATAAAATCTATCTCAGGCTGTTCAATCGGCTCTCTAGTAGGAGGCTTTTATGCTGCAGGAAAACTCGATGCTTATGCCGAGTGGCTTGAGAGCATAGATGTAATAGATATGCTAAAACTTTTAGACTTTAAAGGCTCTGGAGGACTTGTTTCAGGAGAAAAACTTATGAAAAAACTGGGTGAGCTCATAGGTGATGTCAATATTGAAAATTTAGACATTAAGTTTACTGCAGTTGCAACAAATATCGATACAGAAAAAGAGGTCTGGATAAACAGCGGCTCTTTACTAAACGCAGTCAGAGCTTCCATTTCATTACCTATGTTCTTTGCGCCTTATGTAACAAAATCAGGAACTCGTTTAGTTGATGGCGGTGTACTCAATCCTGTACCTATAGCCCCCACATTTCATGACGATACAGACCTTACCATCTCTGTAAACCTTGGCGGCGAAGCATCTCCTGAATTTCCCATAGAAAAAAAACAAAAAAACAAAACACTCTCTAAAAAAATTCAAGAGTATATGCAAAAGATTTCACTCCCTGACTCCCTTACAAAAGAGGATGGAATGTACGTCATAGCCGACAAATCGTTTGAGACGATGCAAGGTGCAATCGCACGTATGAAACTAGCAGCCTACCCCTCGGATGTTGAGATAGAAATTGCACGAAATCTTTGCGGAACATTTGAGTTTCACAAAGCCCAAGAACTCATAGAATATGGCTATAATCTTTGTAAAAATAGAACTGATTTATAATCCATTAGCTTAAAATGATTAGACTTGTATAATACAAAGGAAATTTCAATGAATAACAAAATATTTATCATAACCGTTTTTATCTCTAACATTGCCTTTGGTGCAGTCATTGCACTTCCAAACACACTGAAAACAGTCACTGTCAAAACAACGAACAGAGTCGCTCAGAAATCTGCAGAAGAACTCTATGACCGTGGTCTTGACTCAAGCGTAGCTACACAAAAGGTACAAGCTTCACTGCAAAACGATATGCAGACAAATGAGATTATGGTACAAAACATTTTAACTTCTGTCACTGCCCTAAATGAGAATGACATCATTTCGTTCATTGCAAACGCTTCTTTGCATAACAACAAAGTTGATCTAAGCAGCTATGAAACACTTATTGCTTTAGTGCAACACAAATCACATACACTTTTAGACACTTCACTGCGTTTAGAACTTGAAAAGTTGAGTGATGCGAATGAGCGTGTAAAAAAGATGCGGACACTGGCATAGATGAAGATAGAAAATCCTTTTGAATCAGGACATATAAAGAACTATGTTCTCTTTTATGTAGCAGTTGTTGTTATTATGGTGCTTTTTTTTCTTGCTACGACTCTTTTTCATGAAGAGAGTGAAAAAATAGAGAAGAAAACCTTCGATACAAACGTGAGTATAGTACCTACCAAAGAATCTCAAACGCAGGAAAAGCGCTTCAAACTCCTCGATAAAGCATACTAAACTAAACGCAGCCCTACTTTTTCGTTACAATGTAGAGCTGTTCGTGACCAAGTTTTTTCAAAATATCCATCACACTCACAAAATCTTGAAACTTTGAGTCTTTATCACTTCGAAGCACGACAGTTTGTGTTTTAGCAATACCGGAGAGCTTTTGTTCAAGCTCAGAAAGATTTACTTTTGTTTTATCAAAAAAGAGTTCCCCTTTTGCATTGACATAGACAGTCACCTCTTTTTTCATCTCTTGCTTATCAGTCGCTTTTGCATGCGGCAAATTTACCGGAATGACACCTTGTTTGATAAAAGTCGCCGTTGTGAGAACCATAACAAGCAGTACAAGCATAATGTCAATAAAAGGGATGACATTTATCTGATCAAAACGCTTAAAGTTTTTCTTTTTACATTTTGACATTAGTTACTCTCATGAGCCACATCAAATTTGGTAAGAATGCGTTCCACCTTACGAAGAACTATAGTGTAAGCGACAATGGCAGGCATCGCCACAATAAGCCCCATAGCAGTCGCTTTAAGAGCAAGAGCAAGCCCTACCATGATTTTCTTCGCATCAACGGCTCCGACATCTCCAAGTGTATAAAAAGTGATCATAATTCCAAGTACAGTTCCTAGCAGACCAACGTATGGTGCATTTGAACCGATAGCAGAGATGATGTTGATATTGTCCGTCAAATCAAGTTCAAGGTTGTCCCTGTGTTCATAATCTTCTATGCGTACACTCTTATAGAACATCATACGTTCAATGAAAAGCCACAAAGTTACAACACTCATAAGTATCAAAAGTCCCATCACACCATAATCAAGTGCGCTCTCCGCAACATCTAAAAAACTGCCTGTCTGCATTATATATCCTGTTTAAATTTTAATTTTACTG
>JALUZQ010000267.1 GCA_027011725.1 Sulfurimonas sp.
AGGCAGACTTCGCCTTTGCACAGCACTTTGGAGAGGGTATCATCGACAGCTACATCGACATCATTCATAATGCCCTGTTCTCGCGCCAAACTATAAGCCAAGCGGAGAAAGATGCACAACTCGCCTACCACACACTCTACCTTTTTCAAGTACTTACGCTTGACCGTGGAACAACTGCAGGACTCATGGTACATGACCAAAACGATGTCGGCATTATGGGTTCTCTGCCTTCACACATCAATAAAGAGCTTTTAAAATTATGGAGTGAAAAAGTAGAAAAACCACAAGATGAACTCGTGAGAGCTCTTGTAAACGCAGTGGGTGATGAGGGTGTCATAGACATCCCGACTAAAGAGAAACTCGCTGCAGTTGTAAGAAAGCACTACAAAGAGCACCCCGAAGCATTAGGGATGCAGGCAAGTGGAAATACCATTCCCTCCACCGTAGAGAACCATACCAAATAAAAAACTCACTAATGCTTTAAAAAACTCAGATCGGAAAGTTTACTGATCTGCGTTTGGCTCAGATCAACACTTTTCATAGTGTAGTGCAGTCCATACTCCGCCATTAACTCGTCTAAAACTTTCACAACACCACTACTTTGAATGCTTACTTTACTAAGCACTGCAAAATCATCTCCAAAAATACGAAAGACAAGATCTTCATCAAAGTGTGTATTGAGTATCTGCGCGAACTCTTTTAAAACCTCATCTCCCTTCGCCCAACCATGAGCGACATTAAACTTGGAAAAGCCATGAATAAAAAAGAGCAACATTGCATTGTAGCTATAATTATAGATATTTTTTGTCAAGACCACATCAAGATAGTTTTGATTATACACATCACTTAAAGCATCTTTATAAAAGTAAGCAAAACGCTCCTCTTCAAGTTTGCTCTTTGGTAACTGGTTAATATTTTCATGGTTTAACTTGACATCTTTGAGTGCTCTTTGTGCTGCTGTAACCACTTCAGGATCAAACTGTTTTTCACTCAAACGCTCTAACTCGACAAGTGCTTCATCAACACTCTTTCGCCCCTTATATATTCTGTTTGTCACCATCGCATCAAAGGCATCAGCAAGAATCAAAATTCGTGCCAGAGGGTGAATATCTTCACCCTTTATACCATTTGGATACCCTGCACCATCATAGCGCTCATGATGCTGATAGACGATCTTTGCTATCACTTTAAACATCGGTATCTTATTTAAAAAATTATAACCGACATTCACATGCTCTTGTATAAGCGTGTACTCGATTTGTGTCAGTTTTTCAGGTTTTAAAAGGACTGCATCGGGCGTCTCTATTTTACCAATATCGTGTAAAATCGCAGCCTGTTCCAAGATTGTAATATCTTCATTTGAGTAACCCATCTCTTGAGCAATGCGTCTGCTGTAGTACGCAACCCTTTTTGAGTGTCCCGCGGTGTAACTGTCTCGCTGTTCAACAAGATCAACCATGGCATAGATGGTCTTTTCGTAATTTTCGCGTATCTGCTGCGTTTGCTCATCAAGCAACTCTTTGAGGTGCAGTTTATACGCTCTGTTCTCTTTTGCATTGTAAATCTTTTGGACTACTTTAAAGAGCTCTTCATTTAAAATTTTATAATCAAAAGGCTTGATTATGTAACCATCTACATGTGATTTTATCGCCTCTATCAAGTAGTTGCTCTCAACATGGGCAGTTGTAATAAGAATAGATATTTCACTGTCACTTTCGCGGATTTCCACTATCATCTCAGAGCCATTCATCTTGGGCATAGAGAGATCTGTAATGACAATATCAAAATGCTGTTTTCGGTAGAGTTCTAATCCTTCCACTCCGTCTGCTGCAACTACCACAGAAGCAAAGAACTTCTCAAGATACTTTGACATACTTTTTCGTATGCCTGCATCATCTTCCACATAGAGAAGGATCATATCATGTGCCAATGTTTGAAGGAGTTTTGTATCTACCATCATTACTCTTGTTTCATTTTTATTGGTATATTATAGGGTAATTTTATCTCAAAACAAACCCCGTCTTCTTTGTTGAAAGCTGTTATTGTACCACCCAGATGTTTTTCAATGATCGTCTTACTCATATAAAGACCCAAGCCCGTACCATTTTTTTCATCTTTGGTTGTAAAATAGGGCTGAAAAATTTTGGGCATAATTGTTGATTCTATCCCTCCTGCATTATCGCAAATGGAAAGAGAAAGCTCTTCTTCATTAGTCTGCGCCGAAATAGATATCTCTTTTTGTGAAGTATTGTGTTCAACAAGTGCCTCTTTCGCATTTTTAATGATGTTAATAAGTACCTGCATCAATTCCCGCGAATAGGTTGTGATTTTCAGGGAGGCATCTAGATCTAAACGCAAATGAACATCATGATTTTCTAAAGACTTCCCGACAATCGCCAAGGCATCATCAACAACACTCTGCACTCTTACCTCTTGAGCATTTTTGTCAGGTTTAAAAAACTCTCTAAAGTCATCAATGGTTTTAGAGAGTTCCTGCGTTTGATGAATGATGTCTTGAGATGTCTCAAGCAGCTCCTCTTTGTCAAGCATATCAAGTTCGATGTCGGCGAGAATATTATTTGCATCCATGGCAATCACACTTATAGGCTGTCGCCATTGGTGTGCTATCATACTTATCATCTCACCCATTGCCGCATGACGAGACTGTGCTATCATTATCTCTTCTTTGGTATGCAGCTCCTGTTCTTGGTCTACCTCTTTTGTAATATCCATCGAAATAAGTCCGACCTTCTTTTTCCTTCTGTCCATAAGAAAGAAATACTGGTGATTTATTCGGAGCTCTCCATTCATATCTTTTACCTCAGCGAGAGTATCATAAACACCAAGCTCAAATACTTTGGCTATACTTTTTTTTGTTTGTGCATAGATATCAGGAGGAACAGTTTCACTTATCTTCTTGCCTATAAGTTCTTTATCACGAAAAAACTCTTTTGCATTTTTATTGACATAAACTGTCACTTCATCCTCAGCTATAAAGACCTTAGCAGGCGTATTGTCCATAAAAAGCTCAAAAGTCTCATTTGATTCCCTCAGGGCAGCTTCAAGCTCTTTCTCTTTTGTTATATCCGTATGAAAACCAACCATACGCACAGGTTTGTTCTCTTTATCAAATATGGTCTGTCCACGATCAAGTATCCAAACCCATGAGCCATTCTTATGACGCAGTCTATGTACTGTTCTATACTCATAGCTTGGATCAGCATGCGCCTTCTCTATCTCTTTATTTGCATGGTCTAAATCATCAGGATGCACACGACTCTCCCATGTTTCAAAGCTGTTAGGAAGCTCTGCATCCGTGTATCCTAACATCTCTTTCCATCTTGGAGAGAAGTAGATTGTACCGTCTTTCACATTCCAGTCCCAGAGTCCGTCGTTTGTTCCCTCTATTGCTAAGGTATAACGTTCATTTAACTCTCGCAGATTTTTTTCACTTTTTCTAATTACTGCCAGATAGTTACGTATTCTCTTTCGAATATACAAGATAAAAAAGAGAAAAAGCACGATGCTTAAAGTTGTTAAAAACATATTGAGATTTTTAAAATGCTCAAAATTTTGGTCACTACTCTGCTCTATCATGTTAATAATAAAAAAGCTCATAAAGCTAATGAGTACTATAACAACAAGACTTACAACAGTAAAAATTGTAATGATTTTACTCTCATTTGTTTTATTTGTATATTTCATCGTATAACCTAGTAGAGTTCTTCGAGCAGATCACTGCCACACTCTAAGTTTTCAAGCCAATCCAAAAAGAGTCCGACATTTTCGCCTTCAAATACAAACCCATGCTGTGGTGCTATCATGGCTGCGTTTACCTTTCTCACCTCATTTACCCAAGCACGGCAAACTTTGTTTGATGCCATATAACGCTTATGAAATCCAAGCAGATACGCTTTATGCTCTTCAAAGTTCTCTACGGTTTTATAGTTCTGCGGTGCACTTACAATAGCTGCGCCTACATCTCCGGAAAAGAGAATTTTTGATTTTCTATCAAACAAAGAGAAGTTACCCGGAGAGTGTAAAAAGTGTGCAGGAAGAAACAGTATATGCTCTTGCCCAAACTTGATCTGTGCGCCTTTGTCAGGAAGGGCTACGACTCTGTCCATCTCTGTAAATCCATAATGGCTCATAAATCGGATCCATAAAGAGCTCATAATGAACTTTGCTTTTGTGCTAATTGACCACTGCCCGATAGAGCCTGCCACATCGGGATCTTGATGTGAAAAAAAGATGTACTTTATATTTTCAATGGCAACATGCTCGCTCACTGCATCATAGAGTTCATCAAATATCGCTTCACTTCCCGGATCTATCAAAAAGCCCACACCATGCTTGACTATCAAATATTGATTGACAGAAAGATACGAATCTTCATGCGTCTCATCATCAATACTAAACATAATGAACTTATGCCCATCCTCTTCATAGAGTACTTTATAGTTATCCATTTTGCATCCCCTTTATTTCTCTGATTAATTCCATCTGTCTCTTTGTAATATACTTTATTAAACCGCTCTTTTTTATATCTGTAAAAAGGAAGACAAGACTAAAGCTGCGTTTAGACTCCTGCTTTCTATAGAACTTCGCCTGAGCATTGATGATAAGTGGTTTTTTATCAAGCTCTAAAACTATGTCAATGGTCACCTGTGTTCCTTTTTCCATTCCTGCCGGAAGAGAAGAGAGCTTGAGTTTCACTGCATCAAGCGAAATATCCTCTATGGAGATATCTCCTCTATATTTGCCTTCATGCAAGAACAAAGAGATCGTCTGTTTCTCGCCGGGTACAACTCGAATCGTTTTCCTTGTAATAGGCGAACTTTTCACAAACCTCAAGCCTGACAACACCACTCTTTGTTGTTCAAAATTTATCTTTTGTACAGATGTCGCCTCAAGCGCATGCGGCAAAGCAGGAGAAACAATGAGCGTTCTTTTTTCTATCTGTATCGCCTTTTGTTGCATAAAACTTGTTTTTACCACCAAAGCCTCTTGAGAGACCTTTTCTATTACTCCCTCATGCGTAATACTCAAACCTTTGTAGTAGTTATGCAGCTCTATCTTTGCCTCGTTACGTGCAATGACATCGAGAAAATCAAGGAGTGTCTCGGTATCGACATCCAAATCATCTTCACTCGCATTTTCTTCTGCAAAAAACTGCAATAGATTCAACTCTGTCACATCATCAAAAGAGAGAATACCATACCCCTCTTTTTGTGGCACTATCTGATACTTTACAATACAGTGATGTACTTTATTCTCACTATCAGCTATTTTAACATTATAGAGTTTTTGGGGATTGAGTTTGAGTATCTCTAGGGCATCGACATTCGTGCTATATAAAAAGCCATGTTGTGCTAAAAAGTACTTCGTTATATCAAGGTGGTGCTCTCTACACTCTTCAAAAGATTCAAAGCCAAAAAAGTTTAAAAAAGAGTCATTGGCAAGGACAATTTTAGAGTCATGGAGCAGTACTACCATCGAGCTTTGATTCTCAAAGATATTTTTGAGATATGTTTGAAATATTTTTACGTGCTGTTCATGTTTTATTTGTACTATCGCTGCGTTTAGCACTTTTGAGAGTTGTGAAACATTTACCGGCTTTTTCAAAAATCTAAATATACCGAGCTCTATTCCTCGCATCAGCAGCTCTTTATCATCAAACGCAGACATAATGATGACCTTCGTTTCAGGATGAATTTGATGAATATGTGAACTGAGTGTCATGCCATCCATATGCGGCATTTTAATATCAGTAATGACAATGTGGTGGTGTTTGGCTTTAAAGAGTTTCAAGCCCTCTTCTCCATCTGCTGCAACATCCACATCGTGAAAGAACTTCTTTAACAGTTTTGCAGCATTATGACGCAGTGCTTCATTGTCCTCAACATACAAAATATGTACACCCTGCGTTTGAGATTGTAACTCTTTGAGATCGTTCATTATACGCCTTAGACTCTTCTTTGTCTGATTATAACTCGTAGCGTCTTAAACTTTTGTATGCAGCCACTCTCTTTTTGAGTAAATATACCAGTAAATAATGCCCTTAATAAGGGTCTCAAAGTTCATAATAATGAAAATTACTACAATCCCCGCACCCATTTTATAAGCGATGTAAGAAGGAATGAGACGAAATATCCAGAGTGAGACAAGGTTGACTTTAAGTGTTGTCTTTGTCGCTCCTGCCCCACGCAGTGAAGCAGAGTAAACGAACATAATAGCAAGAGGAATCTGTGCAAGTCCTACAAGTATGAGGTACTTTGAAGCGACTGCTATAGTGAGCGCATCTTTGGTAAAGAAGTGTACGAGATACTCGGGGAAAAGTATCATAATAAGTCCGACACTTCCCATAAACATATAGGCAATTCTTCCACTGATAATGCCCATATTATACGCTTTGTCAAAATCACGCGCACCTATATTTTGCCCGACAAGCGCCATAGAAGCAATGGCAAAACCAAAGCCCGGCATAAACGCAATGCCCTCTACGCGAAGCCCTACCTGATACCCTGCAAGTTCTGCCGTACCGTATGCGGTAATGATGGAAACAAAAAAGAGAAAACTCAGGCTCGACACCCCTCTGTCAATGGCAGCCGCATAGCCTACTTTAAGCACTCTTTTTATGTCATTCATACGCACAATAGGGAAAAAATCAAGTTTTGCATTCATCTTTTTTATAAGATAATAGTACGCCACATTGTTAAAACTGTAGGCTATAACCGTAGCGATGGCAGCACCCTGTATGCCAAGAGCAGGAAACCCAAAGTGCCCAAAAATAAGGATGTAATTTAAAAAGGCATTGAGCCCCGCCGAGGCAAGTTTAATGTAGAGTGAACTTTTGGTATCACCTGCTGCTGAGAGTGCATTATAAAGCAAAGTGTCAAGAAATATGACAATAATACCAAGTGATATGACTTGAAAGTAGGTACCGCCCTGCTCCACTACAGCAGGGGTTGCACCCATCCACGCATAGAAGTGATAACTGCCAAAATACCCCGCAACAGAGACAAAAAATGCCAACACAGAGGCTAAAAGAACAAGTGAAAAAAGCAGAGCAGACGCACGCTTTTTGCGCCCTTGACCAATAAAACGTGAAATGAGCGCATTACCTCCCACGACAAAGAGTGTCATAAGCACATTGACTATCATCATAAACTGCATACTCATACCAACAGCTGCAAGGGCTGCAACGCTGACAGTTCCTACCATGAGCATGTCTATGAGAATCTGTAAAATATCTACAAGATGTTTCAGTGCTGCGGGAAATGCAAGAGAGAGTACTTTTTTCGTATCTTTAGAGATTATTTTTGAAAAAATTGTGCTACCTCGCTCATTGCCTCTATAAGTTCCTCTTTTGTCTCAAATTCAAGGACTTTTTTATCGCGGACATTTTCTCCCGGTGGAGTGTAATCAAATACAAGTACAAAAGACTCAAACGCAACCTTATCGCCATACAAATCAAACCACTCCAGACTCATCTCTGCAATTTCGCCCTGCATATTTATCACGACCGCGCCATAGAGCCGTGTCAAATTCTCTAAACTGATCTCACCATCTTTTGATTTATAAACCATCATCATCCTTCATTAAATTCTTACTCATTTTACCTTTGTACATTTTAATAAATGCCAAAATACCAAAAAGTATGCCCACACCAATGGAAACCACACCCCAAATATCTGCCTGTTCATACGCCATCACTATCCAACAAAGGTCTGCCACAAGATAGACAATCACAGAAGCATAGATTTTCCCCTCAAAGGTTAAATACGCCCCGATAATAAGTAAAATTCCGCCAAGTATTGCAAAACTCATCTACGCTATCTCTTTTATATCTTGGTTTTTAAGAATATACCTGTAGTACAATGCTCCAAGTAAAAATCCGATGCCCATTATAACCGTTATTGCCTCTAAAGAAAATGAATGTGTCGCTAAAAAACCTATCATATACGAGGTAAACGCAGCGCTAGATAAAAAGAGCATATCGTTGTAGGCAACGATGCGCCCATAGTACTTTTTGTCGATATTTTTTTGTAACAGTGTGTAGCTGTATGACCAGAGCGTTGTTGTAAAGAATCCTACTACCACACTCGCAAGAAGTGAGAGGTAAAAATTATGCATCGCATACGCCCACAAAAAGAGTGCCACTCCTTGAGCGATAAAAACATAGACAAGACGTCTGTTATTGATCCATTTTCCAATAAAAACAGGACCAACAACCAAGCCCACAGCACGCGCAGAGTGTAAAAGCCCAAGAGCAAGTGAAGCTGCGACTATACTTGTGTAATATTGGTCTACCATAAGCGCTACAAGTGCATCAAACGCAGTGAGTCCGACAAAAGAGTGTAGCAGCATCAAATGAAAGGCTTTTGGTGTTTTTTTTAGATATGTGAAGGTATCTTTCATCATGGTGATGATGTTTTGCTCAATTTTGAGTATTTCCACTTCAATTGCAGTTGTATAGAGCAGACCAAAGGCAATGATAAACATACACGCATCAAGTATAAACGCAGCTTTAATACCAAGCCAATAGACTACAAATCCACTAATGGCCATTCCAAGCGTGTAAGAGAGTGACCAAATAATGGAGTGCAGTTCATTTGCAATGCGCAGTTTGTCGCCATCCAATATCTTTGGCAAGAGTGACATCTCAGTCGTAAAATAAAAAGAGGCTGCTGCCATTTTTACAAAAACAAGCAGATATAAAAGCCACAAGTCAGAGAGTTGGTCGACCATCACGAGAGCTATTGTCGCTACAATTTCAAGCAGTATAAGAAAAAGCATCAGACGTTTTGGATGCACTCTGTCTATGATAGGCCCTGAAAATGGTGCCTGAATAACACCTGCTAAAAAATTGAGCATTGCCACAAACGCAATGATTGCTGCAGAGACATTGAGATCGAGCAACAAGGTATAGATGGCAATGTTACTAAACCATGCCCCAAAATAGGAGATAAGCTGGATAGTTGAGAGGCGTCTGAGAACGCTCTCTTCTCTAAGAAGTGTGACATACTTTTTCATAAGCGAAAGAGTAGCATAAAAAAAGTTCATTTTTTTATTAAAGTAAAAATATAGTTTGCCGATATTCTTGTTAATCATTATACTTTTATAAGGAGTATGTCATGGATGGCATTGCAAATGTTGCAAGACAACAACAATCACAAGTAGGTGCAGCAGAGACTCAAGGAAGAGTACAAGAACAGTCACAGCAAGTACAAAATTCATCTGCATCAAGAATGAAACAAGAGGATGTTGTCAAAGAGATCCAGCAAGAGAGCGTCAAAGGCAGCTCTAAACTTGATTCAAAAGAAAAAGTTGAAGATCTTGTAAAAAAACTCAATGACGCACTTGGTCCTATCAGTACAAATATAAAATTTGGTGTTGACCAGCAAGATGTCTTTTATGTTTCTGTCATAGAGGCAAAAACAAACCGTATGATACGTAGATATCCAGCTGAACAAGCACAAGATTTTTTACCAAAAATGCAAGAAGTGGGTGGGATTCTTTTTGATTCTAAAGGATAAAAAAGTGTACTCTGCATTAGAGACACTTTTCTTCATCTAACTTTACCTCTACACCCTCTCTTCACTCCTATAAGCAAAATTTCACACATATTTCGTTATAATCGCGTCAATTTTTATATCAAAGGTTTTTTACATGAAAAAAAGTGTCAAAAAAGTAGTACTAGCCTATTCCGGAGGGCTTGATACGAGTGTTATTTTAAAATGGCTTCAAGACGAATACAAATGTGAAGTTGTAACTTTTACAGCAGACTTAGGTCAGGGTGAAGAGCTTGAGCCGGCACGCGCAAAAGCACTTGAGCTTGGCATTAAACCTGAAAATATTTTTATTGATGATCTTCGTGAAGAGTTTGTAAAAGATTTCGTTTTCCCTATGTTCAGAGCAAACACGATCTATGAGGGAGAGTATCTTCTTGGTACTTCTATTGCACGTCCACTTATTGCAAAACGTCAAGCAGAGATTGCAAAACTCACAGGTGCTGATGGTGTGAGCCACGGAGCAACAGGAAAAGGAAACGACCAAGTTCGTTTTGAGATGGGTTACCTTGGACAAGACTCAACCTTAACTATCATCGCGCCATGGCGTGAGTGGGACTTGAACTCTCGTGAAAAACTTTTGGCATATGCTGCAAAGCATGGCATTCAAATCGAGAAAAAAGGAAAAAAATCTCCTTACTCTATGGATGCAAATCTTCTGCACATCTCATATGAAGGCGGTATTTTAGAAGACCCTTCAGCAGAGCCTGAAGAGTCAATGTGGCTATGGACGACTTCACCTGAAAATGCACCGGACAAGCCGGAGTACATTGAACTTACATACAAAAACGGTGACCCTGTAGCACTTAACGGTGAAGAACTAAGCCCGGCTACAATGCTCAAAACACTCAACACGCTTGGTTCAAAACACGGAATCGGTCGTGTGGACATCGTTGAAAACCGTTTTGTAGGGATGAAAGCACGTGGATGTTATGAAACTCCGGGTGGAACTATCATGCTTAAAGCACACCGTGCTATTGAGTCTATCACGCTTGATCGTGAAGCTGCACACCTCAAAGATGAGATGATGCCTCGTTATGCAAAACTCATTTACAACGGTTTTTGGTGGTCTCCAGAGCGTGAAATGCTCCAAGCTGCCATTGACAAAACACAAGAGTTTGTTGAAGGTACTGTAAGACTCAAACTTTATAAAGGGAGCATTATGGTTGTTGGAAGAAGCTCTGATGTGTCACTTTTTAACCCAGAGTACTCAACTTTTGAAGAAGATGAAGTCTATAACCAAAAAGATGCAGAAGGTTTTATTAAACTAAACGCATTACGTTTTATCATCGAAGGTAAAGCAAGAAATAAAGCAAAAAAATAAGTACAAATAACAAGGAGAAAAAGAGATGAGTATAGTTAAAATCGATATGAATTCACCGGAATTTCAGGCTGAGCTTGAAAAGACAATAAAATTTACAGATAAAGTAAATGCACAATTTGGATGGGTATATAACCCTCAAGAGGACGTCAATGAGGGCGTACAAATGGGTCTTGCACGTAACAAGATGATGTACAAAAAACGTTTTTGTCCTTGTTTTATGGTTGTTGAAGAGAATGGAAAACCAAAATCGGTAGATGATAGAATCTGTCCATGTAAACCAGCTATTGAAAAAGAGATCCCAGAAGACGGTGTTTGTCATTGTGGAATCTTCTGTACTCCTGAGTTCGCAGAAAAAAAAAGAGTTGAACTTGGTATGGAAGAAGCAGCACATACGCACTCTCGCGGATTAAGTAAAGAAGAGTGTGAGCTGCTTGTAAACAAAGATGAACTTGATGGTGATGAGCTGATTGCTCTTCTTGAAGCACGTGAACTTGGCATGGTAAAATTTACACTCGTAGATGTTCGTGAACATATGGAGTGGCAAATGGGTCACATCAAAGGTGCTGACAAACTTGTACCTACAAGTTCATTCTTCCAAACATGGGAAGAGGCAAATCTACAAAAAGATGAAAACATCATCGTTTACTGTCATGTAGGAAGCCGTTCTGCCCATGTAGCACGTATTCTTACAGACAACGGATACACAAAAATAGGAAACTTAACAAACGGAATCGTTTCTTACCCGGGTGAAATAGAAAGATAGTCAAAAACTAAGGATAAATTTTTATGAAAGTACTACTTATAAAAGATGTAAAAAGCCTCGGAAAAGCAGGTGAAGTAAAAGAGGTAAAACCAGGATACGGACAAAACTTTTTGATCAAAAAAGGTTTTGCAAAACCTGCAACTGCTGAAGTGCTTGAACAGCATGCTGCTGATGAAGCACGTAAGGCACAAGAGCTTAAAGATGAGATCGCTGCGTTTGAAGAAATAGCAAAAAAGCTTGAAAAAGCAGAAATCATCATCACTAAAAAAGTCGGTGAAAATGGTCACCTTTTTGGTGCTATTACAAAAGATGAAGTGGTCAAAGCTCTTAAGGAGCAGCACGGAATCGAAGTGGATAAAAAACATATCACTGACAAAACTGCAATTAAAACTGTTGGGGAGCATGACTTAGACCTAAAACTTGGTCACGGTATTCACGCAACACTTCATGTAGATGTTCAAGGAGAGTAGTCAGATATGTTTGATGCTACTACTATACTAGCCTACAAAGGCAAGAACAAAGCCGTCATCGGTGGTGACGGTCAGGTTACCTTTGGGGACAGTGTTTTAAAAGGCAATGCAACAAAAATTCGTACACTCCATCACGGTAAAATCCTTGCAGGATTTGCCGGCAGTACTGCTGATGCTTTTAACCTTTTTGATATGTTTGAAGAGTTTTTAGAGAATAAAAAAGGGGATTTACTCAAGTCCGTTGTTGAGTTTTCTAAAGCTTGGAGAAAAGATAAAGTGCTGCGCCGTCTTGAAGCGATGATGATAGTGCTTAACAACGACCATATCTTCATCCTTACAGGAAACGGTGATGTCGTTGAGCCTGAAGATGGAGAGATCGCTTCCATTGGAAGCGGCGGAAATTTTGCTATCTCCGCAGCACGCGCACTCAAAAAGCATGCACAGCTTGATGAAGAAGAGCTTGTCAAAGAGTCACTCCACATCGCTGCAGACCTCTGCATATATACAAATCACAATATCAAAACTTTAATCTTAGAGGAAGATCGTTAATGAATTTAACACCCAAAGAGATCGTAGAGTATCTTGACAAGTATGTCATCGCACAAAAAGATGCGAAAAAAACCATAGCTCTCGCTCTACGCACACGTTACAGAAGAATGCAGCTTGATGATGAGCTTAAAAATGAAATAACGCCAAAAAATATTCTCATGATAGGCTCGACAGGCGTTGGAAAAACGGAAATCTCCCGTCGTCTTGCAAAGATGATGAAAGTACCTTTCATTAAAGTGGAAGCATCAAAATATACTGAAGTCGGTTTTGTAGGTCGTGATGTAGAGTCTATGATACGTGATTTAGTTGTAAATTCCATCTCTATAGTAAAAGCTGAACAAGAAGAGGCGAATAAAGAGAAGATAGAGAACTACATCATCAATAAAATTACCGACAAACTTGTGCCGCCACTTCCAGCTGGAGCAAGTGAGAGTAAAAAAGATGACTACAAAAGACTCCTTGAAGCGACAGAAAAGAGAGTTGAATCAGGTGAGATGGATGAGAAGGTCATTGAACTTGAAATAGAAAAACTCAATGTTGAGTTTAATGATACAAATCTTCCACCTGAAATGGCAAAAGTTCAAGAGAGCTTTTCTAAAGTTTTTGCGACCATCAACAAAGAAGACAATAAAAAAGAGGTCACAGTCAAAGATGCAAAAGTGCTCCTTCGACAAGAAGCAACTGCAAAGCTGCTCGACATGACTCGTGTCACGGCAGAAGCACTTCGACGTGCAGAGACAGGCGGCATTATATTTCTTGATGAAATAGACAAAATAGCCCTCTCTGAAAAGTCTCAAGGCAGAAATGATCCTTCAAAAGAGGGAGTACAACGTGATCTGCTCCCTATAGTTGAGGGAAGCAGTGTCTCTACAAAATATGGAACGATTAATACAGACCATATTCTTTTCATTGCCGCAGGAGCTTTTCATGTGAGCAAACCAAGTGATCTCATTCCTGAACTTCAAGGAAGATTCCCACTGCGAGTCGAACTTGAATCTTTAACGGAAGAGACACTTTATAAGATTTTAACGCAAACGCAGAACTCTCTTCTCAAGCAATACCAGGCACTTTTAGCAGTTGAGGGGATGGAACTGACATTTGATGATGAAGCTGTCAAAGCTATAGCAAAACTCTCTCACCGTGCAAATGAGACTGCAGAAGATATCGGTGCAAGACGTCTGCATACTGTACTAGAACGCATCTTAGAAGATGTAAGTTTCAATGCTGATGAATATAAAGGCAAAGAGTTTGTCGTTACAAAAGAGTTAGTGCATGAAAAACTTGATGAAGTGGTCGAAGATGATGACCTTTCACGATATATATTATAAAGAGGTACTATGACAAAAGCTGGTTTTGTTTCACTTATTGGACGTCCTAATGCGGGTAAAAGTACCCTTATGAATTCACTACTAGGTGAAAAAATTGCAATGGTAAGCCAAAAAGCAAACGCAACACGTAAGCGCTCAAACGCAATCGTTATGCATGAGAATGCACAAATTATTTTCGTAGATACTCCGGGTTTGCATGAAAAAGAGAAAATACTCAACCAATTTATGCTCGATGAAGCACTTAAAGCGATGGGTGATTGTGACCTTATCGTCTACCTTGCCCCTGTTACGGATACAATAGAACACTATGAAAGATTTTTAGAGCTCAATAAAAAAAAGATTCCCCATATTATTGCACTCTCTAAAATAGATCAAGTCTCTCAAGAGAAACTCTTTAAAGCCATAGGACAGTACAATAAATATTCTGATTATTTTGAAGCGCTTATCCCTGTTGCCATTCCTAGAAAGGTTGGACATAAAGACCTGCTTGACACTATTGCAAAATTACTACCTGAATCACCATTTTTATATGATCCTGAAGATCTAACAAGCGAACTCGTTCGTGATATCTATGCTGGTTTCATACGCGAAGCTATCTTTGAAAATATTAGCGATGAAGTACCTTATGAGTCTGATGTCATCATTGATTCCATTGAAGAAGAGGACAATATTGACAGGATTTATGCAACTATCATCATTGAAAAAGAGTCGCAAAAAGGCATTATTATTGGGAAAAAAGGAGAAGCAGTTAAGCGCATTGGAAAGTCTGCAAGAGAAAAAATAGAACGGCTCAGCGGAAAAAAAGCTTACCTAAACCTCCAAGTAACAGTCAAAAAAGGTTGGACTAAAGACAAAAACTTTCTTAAAGAGATAGGATACGATAATGCAAAATAGGCTTTACCTCTTTTTTTTTCTCCTATTTTCTCTACACTCTTCAGTCATAGCCTCTGACACGCAACTGCTCACGCAATACCGTCTCAACGGTATTGAAGGGCTCGAAAAAAGACTCGATAAAGAACTTGCAAGTCAAACATATTGGAATAACTATATAAAGAACAAAGATACCAAGTTTGGTTATATGGAGTCCTATACAAACATACTTACATGTAACAAATCAAAATCAGATCTCCTTGTCTATGTAAAAGATGCAAACAATACCTACAAACTGCGTAAGGACTACAATGCTTTTACCGGCAAAATGAAAGGTGACAAAAGCACAGAGGGTGATTTAAAAACCCCTGTAGGCGTTTATGATCTCGTACGTAAGATTTCCAATGTCGATGAATTTTACGGTCCTCTTGCCTTTGTGACATCTTACCCAAATATCTATGACAAATATAAAGGAAAAACAGGAAAGGGCATTTGGATTCATGGACTTCCTCTTCATGAGAAAAGAGATAAGTTTACAAAAGGGTGTATTGCAATTGGAAATAAGAACATTGAATGTCTCAACAAAAATCTAGATATTCAAAAAACACTCCTTATTATAAATGAGCAGTGTAACTACACAAAAGCCTCTAAAGAAGAACTTGCAATGGTTCTATCTCAAATTTATGCTTGGAGATATGCATGGAAGTACAATAATCTTGATGATTATCTTAACTTTTACTCTCCGGACTTCATTCGATTTGATGGTATGAAATTTGAACGATTTAAACGCTATAAAAAACGCATCTTTGCCAAAAATGAAAAAAAATCTATTATATTCAAAGAACTCAACGTAGTGCCCTATCCCAGACACGAACATACTTTCAAGGTGATGTTTCAAGAATTTTACAAATCTAACAGTTTTACCTTTCATGGAAAAAAAACACTCATAGTTACACTCAAAAATTCAAAAATGAAAATTATAACTGAGAAATAAGAT
>JALUZQ010000268.1 GCA_027011725.1 Sulfurimonas sp.
GCAATACATTGCACACAGATATATGAAGGGGCAAGATGATGTTCTTGTCCTTGATCTACTAAGAGATCTCTATGAGAGTGAAAACTACGAACATTTAGAGCATCTCAAAGAGCTTAAAAATCTTCTTGAACTTGGTTGGCTGCATCAGCAAAGCTTTACGCCTGTAAAGATTTCAGAAGTAACTCCCCTTGAACTTCTCAATACTGCAGTAGGACTTACTCCATCATTTTTAAAACTGCTTCAAGAGGGCACGCTTGATCTGGATCTGCCGGACATCAAGCCTTACGGGGATCATCTTGAATATTTGCAAGACCAGTTCTTCCGTATAGAGCTCTACCAAAAGATGAGTGTCATCCGTCAAAATGTGCATGAACACTCTCTTGGCATAGACAGACTGCAAAATAAACTACAGCTTCTTGAAAAACGCATCGAAGAGCGTGTAAAACAGACATCTGAAAATCTTGTACTTGACAAATTCTTTAAACAAAAGAAGATGAGTAACTATGAACAGGTGATTTTTATAGCACTGCTGCGTGAAGAGTATGGTTCAACTGACTCCTCTTTGAGAGAGATGAATACGCTTATAGAACTGATTTCACTTGATGAATATGAGCGTATAAAAAACCGTTCTTTACTTGAAGAGGGCTCAAACCTTTTGAGTAGTGGCATCATCGACTATGAGGAGATGCTTAATCCATTTGGTGGAATTAGTCGCTCTTTTTACATTGTCGATGATGTACTTCAAAGTATTATGCATCCGCAAAAGAGAAAAAAAGTGACACGCCTCAAACTTAATGCACTCGTAGAAGAACAAGACATTTTTGAACTTGTAGAGAGTGAGACGTCATTAGAGGATGTCGTCTTAAACAAAGAGACGAAAGAGACACTTGAGAACCTGATGAAACAGGTCGATAAAGATGTTGTGAACCGTCTTGTGAAATGGGGCATAAAAGATAAGAAGAGCGGGATTGATGCACGTATAATTTTTTATGGTGCTGCAGGCACGGGAAAAACAATGACTGCCTACTCTCTTGCAAAATCATTAAAGCGTCAGGTACTTGCCTTTGACTGCTCTAAGATTCTCTCAATGTATGTTGGAGAGAGTGAAAAGAATGTACGTAAGATTTTTGACACCTTTTATGAACTAAGTGCAAAAACAAAAACAGAACCGATTCTACTGCTCAATGAAGCAGACCAGTTCTTAGGAGCAAGAAGTAGTGGAAACATTACGGGTTCAGATCAGATGCACAATCAGATGCAAAACATCTTTTTAGAGCAGATAGAGAACTTTCGCGGGATGCTCATAGCAACAACGAACCTGCTCGAAAATATAGACAAAGCATTCTCAAGAAGATTTAACTATAAAATAGAGTTTAAAAAACCGAACAAAGAACAACGTTTGGAGCTTTGGAAAAAAATGCTGCCGCAAGATGCTCCATATGAAGAGGGGTTTGATATAGAAAAGCTTGCTGAGTACTCACTTACAGGAGGGCAAATAAATCTCATTATTAAAAACACAGCGTATAAAGTCGCAGTGCGTGAAGAACCTCTCTTTATGCTTAAAGATTTTTTAGATGAGATTCGCAAAGAGAAAGATGCAAATTTTGACAGTGAAAAATCTATGGGATTTTTAAATAAGTGATTATAGTAACATAAATAAACATATTTAATGTGATACAGATTTTATAAATCTTTTATCTTCCTTATGATATTCTTGTAATAGATTAAATAAGGAGTACTTTATGAAAACGAAATATTCAGTACTTGGAAGCACTCTGCTTCTTTGTACGACCGTATTGACCGTTGGTTGTAGTAGCGGCGGAGGTTCTAGTAGCTCAGACGATGGCGGGGGCGGTGGAACTGTTACTGCTGCAACTACCGTAGTAAGTGGGACAACAGGTGCTGGTTCATCTGCTGCAACGACGAGTAGTGGAGCTTTTTCTTCTCAAACTGCTGTCACTGAAAGCACGGACACAGTGGCTGTATTACGTGTTGATAAAAACGGTGACGGGCTTTTAGACGAAAATGATCTTACATACAGTATCCCTGTGCTTAGTGATGGTTCATTTACTTTTGATAATGTTGCCGTTGATGCAACAAAACCTACTAAAGCACAGCTTAGTGTAGCAAAAGAGGGGTTTGCTCCAGTTGTTAAAACTGTGACACTCACAAAAGACACTCCTCTTTCAATATTTGCTGATGTTTCAAATACACCGGTCTTGACAGAAGTTGTAGAACTTCCTGCAACTGCTTCAGATAGAGCAAATACCTTCTTGAAATTTGGTATTACATCGGGTGAGAACGGGCTCTCTTCTTTTTCTAAGCTGATGACTCTCTCTGAGTTGCAAGCAGAAGCTGATGTGCCTCTTGGAGAAGGTACGTTAACGACTGCAAGTATTCCTGCTGATGCGTTTGATCTGAAAGTTAAAAGCGTAACGGTGCAAATGCAGGCATTTGATTCTACAAAGGCAGATGATATTGCGCACTTTCCGGGAGAATTTAGCGGACACGGTAAGCCAGTACTTGGCAGTAGTGCAACAGGTGATGATACTGAAGGGGCACTTGAATCTGCTGCGTTTGACCTCATTAAGCTGACAGATCAAAACGGAGAAAATATCGAACTACAAATGACATCTGATAAGCTGGCTGGTACAGCAGGTGCGGATACATGTAGTGGTATGTACTGGGTAAGACGTGTAACATCTTCGCAGGCTGCCGTCATAGAAGCGTGGGGTGATGATGATAATAATGCTTCAAACGGTTTTCAAGTGCCAATTTGGAGTAATGATAATGCGACCGGTACATGGGCATATGTTGGTGAAGGTGATTGGGACAGTTCAAACAGCCAATTCTCAGCTTGTGTTGACAAGAAATGGGAAGGATATTTAAACTGTGATTCTCAAATAAGTATAGGAACAGCACCAAAAGAGCTTTGTATTTATGTTGATGATCAGTTTGGAAATGCTGTTGATGGTGGACTGAGCTTTACTGCACAAAAGGGTAACAGTTACTCAAGTGCCTATCTTTATAGTGGTAAGGCAGTACTAGATTTGGCGACTGGAACACCTGCTGATTGGAATGTCAGTTACAATGGTTCGTGGACAAGCTGGAGTTCAGTTGCGGTTGATAGTTCTACGTATGCTGCTTCAACAACACAAGGGTGTGATTTTGACCTGAATGTAACAGTTGACAATCCATATAGTGCAAAAGTATATGTTTTTGTGCTTGATGATCAAAATGTTACAGTTCCAAATGCATATGTAAGCCTTGCTTCTAATGGATACAGTGACTACTATAGCAAAACTGCATACACAAACGCTAAGGGATATGCACTTTTTCAAGTAAAACCAAATGTAACCTATTATGCTAATTATCGCGGTGGTACTTCAGCTGTGAATGTTAACGGCGCTATTGTGAGTCCAGAGACAGCAGATAGTGGTAAGTATGCTTCTGTAAATGTGCAGGATGTGAACATTGCACCGAGAGTGTCGCTAAGTATGCAAAGCAGAGTAACTGATAAAACAGAGACTTTACCATTTTATATTTCCGCAAGAGATAGAAATGGAGATAGCTTAAGTTTAGTATCATTAGCGTCACAGGGAACAACACTGGTTGAAGGTGTGGACTATAATGTGACATATACAAGTTCATATGCAGGAAATCTTTATGTTCGAGGTATTTTTGATCTTAATTCAACAACATTACAAGGTTTAAGTCCATCTTCATTACAACAAGGTAATTACACATTTACAGCAAGGGTGAGTGATGGTAAGTTAAGTGGACAAACTTCTCGTACACTGAATGTAGCTGCAAATTCAGCACCTGTAATTTACAGTCTCTATCTTGTGGACAGTGGATATAATTATTATTATGAGAACAGTGCAATACCGACAGGTGATTATTCATTGAACTACTATGTGTATGATAGAGACGGTGATACTGTAACAAAAACAATGACAATTGATGATGTTGCATATACTCCTGGTAGCAGTGTAACACTGAGTGCAGGTGATCATAATGTAACTATTGCAGCAGATGATGGTGCGCTTACATCAACAAAAGAGACTCATATCTATGTAGGAAATCATGCACCGGTCATTAGCAGTGCGGGAGCTACTTCTTATCTGATCGATATTAACAAAAATGAAACATTTAAACTTTTTGCATATGTGAACGATGCAGAAAATGATGCTTTAACTGTAACGGCGTTAGATGATGCAAATGTAACACATGCATTGACTAAAGTAGGTAGCTACGGAACAAAATATGTAAGTGCTCCTATAACACTTACTCAGGCAAAAGCGGCAAACAACTATACAATCGTAGCAAATGACGGTGAAGACAACTCGACTGCAGCGGTAGTATCAGTTGAAAGTATCGCATCTAATCAGCCTCCTGTGTTTACAACAGCATTGACTGATAGACAAGCGAATGTGAATGAAGCACAAGATTTTGAATGTGTTGCAGAAGATCCGGAAGGGACATTTGTAACATATGCATGGAAAGTAAATGGAAAAGAGCGTTCAGAGACAGGAACGACTTTTAGTAGAACATTTACAACAACTGGAAGCAACACAGTAAGCTGTATAGCAACAGATGAAGATGGTGAATCATCTACTTCAACTGCTTCAGTATTGGTTGTAGATCCTAATCAATCAGGTACACTGACTGTGCATGCAAAATACCAAGGCTTAATAGTAGCACTTCATGGTGCAGACTATAATATTACGCAAAAAACATTTACAGATGCAAATGGTGACGCTGCGTTTAATGTAACGGGTGATAGAACGACATTTAGTATTACAGCATGGCCGGGTATGGAAATCGGTAAAAAACTTACGATGGATATGATCAAACCTGAGATTGTTTATGAAGCTCGTTCTAATTGTGAAGGTAACACTTCTACAGAGTGTACAAATGCTGACTGGTGTGCACTTATGAGTGCTGATTCTATTCCAACGTGGGTATGGGATGCTGAAACAGATGGTACGAAACCGGCAGCTTCAGTTATAGATACAAATCCACAAGATGGTAGTATCTCACAAGATGAACTCTATGCAGCAGCAAAAGCAAAATTTGATGCTGAAGGTGGTAACAATGATGGTAAATTAACATACCAAGAGTTGTTGGCAGGAATTAGTGGAGGAGAAAATAATTCAAGAAGTACAGTAGAAGATGTATATGCAAATGTCCCTGTACGTGAGTATTATCTTACTTTAGACCAGTTTAGTGGTGATAATTATGGTGGTTATCAAGATGCTCCATATTATTATGATGAGTGTCAAGAAGATGTAAGTTTTCCTTCTCTCTTAACAGTTGACTACACTTCTACATTGAGTACTGCAGCTAGCAGTAGTACGAATAAAGATGTTAGTGTAAGTGGTAGCGGTTATGGTAGTGTTTATAATCAGGCACTCGATGAAAATAATTCAGTGACTGTACATATGTACACGTATTCTGCTGGAGCAAATGGTAAATTTACTTATCTTGTAAAAGAGAGAGACAATGGTGCTCCTGAGTATCACTTCTATCTTTTAAATGACAAAACAAAAGCAGAGATGGAAGCAAATGTTACTATTGCTGCATCTGATTTTGGAGCGGCTGATACAAATGTCAGTTTTGTAAACAGTGACAATATGTCTGTTTATGTTAATGCAAGATATCAAAAAATCTATTTGGATAATTCAGTGTATGTGGATGATGGAGATAACAATAATCAAACATACACAAGAAAGTTCTTTACACATGATGGTATAGAGTATGGAATCAGTACACATGGATATGACAATGATTCAGGAAATAACTATAGTACTTATAATTACTATGGAGACGGTACGCTACAAAGTAATTACAATGTAGCAAACTATCCGGCACTTGATGTTGCGTTTACAGTAAATCCAAATGATTATACATGGACACTTACTGGAAATGATATGAGTAAACTCAATACTGTTGGTTCATATTTCTATGCAAATTCAAGCAGTGATGTAAATGGTACGACTATTTATAACCGTTTTACTATTTCTACTTATTGGACAGTAGCGCCAAGTCAATCACCACAAGTTACACTTGAAGATATTGTACCAAGTGAAGCATATGCAGATGTGAATGAATCTGTAAATGGTGAAAATGCTTATACTGACTTTGGTGTTGATGCTGAAGAATTTAAAGGACAAACTGAGAGTTCACTCTTAGATCTTGTAGCTGGTAGTAACTCAACTCCTTATGCTGGTGAAACTCTTTATGAGAGTGGTTCTCGTGAAGTAAATAAAAATGCATATTTTGAGTATTCTTCTAGTGAAGCAACTAATGCTCACAGACACTCAAGTATGTTTAAACTTAGACTAATTCCTTCTAGTAAATAGTGAGGATGAGGTGGATGTTGTGATCTATAGTAAAAGATTACAGCTACTTCTTGTCATATTCGCTCTTATGTTGAGCGGATGTGACATCTTCTTTTTTAACAAGCACAGCTCTACGCAAAAGAGAGCCATATCTTCTGTAAATGTACCAAAATACTTTGCGATTTTAGGACCTATCAGTGATGCGAATGTGACCATCACAACAGTGTCAAATCATAAGCGGGTATATGAAACAAGTACACAAGCACTGCAATCATCAAGTGAGAAATTGAAATGGGGAACTTACCGTGTTGGTTCATTTACAGTGGATATAAACGATACAATAGAAAAAGAACAATGGCTAGAGATAACTGTAACATCAGGAAGTGATGTTGACAGTGATGATGATGGAGTTGTAGACGATACAGCGACTCCCTTAAATGGAAACATGAAAGCTCTTTGTCAACTTAAAGATTTAGACTCGCCACACGTAATCGTGAATATATTTACGACACTTGGAGTGGAGTTTTACAATGATGATAATAGTAGCCAAGATATAAAAAGCTACTTGGATGCTTTTGCTGCATCGATTTTTACAAAGAGTTTAGATACACGTCCAGGTGTTGATTATAGAGATCTGTTTTCCTATATTCCAAATCATACTTCTAACAAATACCTCAAAAATGCGCGAATGTATGAAGAGCTTCTCTCTTACAATATTATGCAAAGAGTACTTGAAAATAAAGATGTTCTCGGAGTGCTTAAAAGTGATGAAGACCAAGACGGTTTGACTTTATGGCTAGAGGTGTTGTCGGGAACTTCTCCAACCAATGGCGACACAGATGGAGATGGAATCAGTGATAAAGAGGAGCTCGAACGGGGTTTTAATCCTATACTCAAAGATAGTGACTATGATGGTATAGATGATAATGATGAGCAGCTTTATGGTACATCAGCTACAAATCCAGATAGCGATGAGGATTATATTCCCGATGGTATAGAGGTTCTAAACGCAACAGACCCTCTCAATGCAGATGAAGATGGAGATGGCGTAGTAGATGGTCTTGAGGGTGATCCCTATTTTAAATACCAGTGGTACTTAGAGAGTTTGGGAAATATTGTGGCAAATACAGTTAATGTTTCAACTGTGATTGGTGATGATCTTCATATCCTTGATGTATATCACTCTGTCCTTGGAAATAATGATGGACATAACACTGTTGTTCAGGTTGTAGATACTGGAGTGGAGCTTAAACATGAAGACTTGGATGTTGATCTGAGCAACTCCTTTAATGCTGTTACAAAAGGGAATGATCCAACTGCAACAGGAGGTGTGACAAGTGATCCAGCTTCTCCTCTCAACTCTGGACACGGTACCGCCGTTGCAGGAATAATTGCTGCAAAAACAAATAATGGACTTGGTATAAGAGGTATTGTACCTCGTGCAAAAATAGCCGGAAGCAATTGGCTAGAAGACCAATCATTAGGCGAACTCGAGAGAGTATGGTACTCTCAAATAAATGATGACAATGTAACGGTGTGCAATAACAGCTGGGGAACATACTATCTAAAAGATGACAGTTTTGAGAGAATATTAGCCCTTGGCAGCGAACAATTACGCCATGGATTGGGGCGAATTTATGTCTTTGCTGCGGGGAATGCAAGAGAATCATATGGCAATGCTAATCTCTCTTATTTGACAAACAACCCGTATATTATAACTGTTGCCTCTTTAAACGCAGCGGATAAGTTTGCCTCATATTCCAACCCGGGCAGCAGTATCCTTGTAAGTGCATATGGTGGAGAACACTACTATACAGGGCCTACTATTATGACAACATCCTTGAGTGGAGAGTCCTACTATGAAGATGAACTCAACGGGCGTAAAGGTGTTATTACGGTCAATGAAGATACAAATAAAAGTTACACATATGCAATGAATGGCACAAGCGCCGCTGCACCGATGGTAAGTGGTTCAATTGCTCTTGTTCTTGATGCCTGCCCGACTCTCTCGTGGCGTGATGTACGATGGCTGATAGCCAACAGTGCAACAAAGGTCGATAAATTAAACTCTAAGTGGATTACAAACGCAGCAGGATTGCATTACAACATTGACTATGGCTACGGGAAGATCAACCCTCTTGAAATGATACAAATGTGTCGCTCACAATATTTTGAACCCTTACCTACATTAGAGAAAAAAAAGGCTGCGTTTAGTTACAATAGTGCTATTCCTGATAATAACACAACTATTGAAAAAGTGCTTCCTTTTAATGATGATATGAAGATAGAATGGGTAGGCTTAACTATAGATACCGACCATCCTTTTGCAGGAGATTTAGAGATAAATCTTATTTCCCCGATGGGTACAAAGGTCAATATAATTGCCCCAAACAGGATAAAGTTTGCTGGGTATGATGGAGGATTTCGCTTTTCAAGTGTTGCATATATTGATGAGAATGCACAGGGAGAATGGAAGGTAGAGATAACAGACAGACTTCCTGATGATGCAGGGGTGCTCAAGGGAATAACTTTGGAGATATACGGACATGAAGAGTAAAATAAATATACTAATAGTTTGTAGTCTTATAAGCACTGTTTTAAGTGCTGATTATGAGGACTTAAAGGCATATAAACAGCAAATAAAAATAGAGCCTCACCTTCTGAGATCTGCTGCGTTTAAGACAACAAACTCTTATTATGTGATAGATTTTAAAGATATAAATAAGATGGATACCTTTGCATTGGAACAAAAATATACGCTAAAACTTTCTGAGTGCATTGTCGATGGCATTTGTATTTTTAAATTTCTTAACGCTCAAACGCAGCAGCTCAATATAAGTGAAATTTTAAATGCAGAACCAAACATAAAGGCTTTAAAAGAGTATAAGCCATATGAATTTAAAGCTTTTTAGTTCGATATTTCTCATTTGCATTAAAAAATGTAATGTTGCAATAAGTGACATCCTTTTCTCTTTTTTTATAACCACAACTTTTTTTAATACTCTTTTTGATATAGTGCAGTAACTGTTTTTTCTAATGACAATTGAGGCATGTATAAAACTTCATTTGTTTTTTTATGTTAGAGATACAACTTTTAATTTAAAAGGTAGGTTTATATGGAGCATATTAACACTGCAAATCCGTATTTTGGGGTCTTTGTACTCTTTGCTGTTACTTTTGGAGCATTTTACGCTACAACTGTCATAGCTAGATTGGCGAGTCGTGCGCTTGCGCGTAAAGATAGTGAAAAGATTAAGCTGTCTGTTTATGAATGTGGACCTGAAATCACGAAACAACCAAATAGAGTATCACCACAGTTTTATCTGTTTGCACTACTGTTTTTACTCTTTGATGTTGAGATCGTATTTATGTTCCCATGGGCGGTAGACTTTAAAGTTCTTGGTTGGTTCGGACTTGTTGAGATGATTACATTCATCGTTTTATTGGCAATTGGATTTGTATATGCATGGAAAAAAGGAGCGCTGGAATGGCACAACATAAAGTAAATTATACACAAGATGGTGGTTTACCTATAGCACTGACAAGTGTTGACAAAATAGTAAACTGGGGACGTTCAAACTCTCTTTGGGCATTGACATATGGGCTTGCATGTTGTGGTATTGAGATGATGGCATCGGGTGCTTCACGATATGACTTTGACCGTTTTGGTACTATTTTTAGAGCTTCTCCACGTCAGGCTGATGTTATGATTGTTGCGGGGACGCTTACAAAAAAACATGCAGAGTTCATTAAACGTCTATATGATCAAATGACAGAGCCTAGATGGGTTATATCTATGGGTTCATGTGCAAATACCGGTGGTATGTTTAACACATACGCAACAGTTCAAGGGTGTGACAGAATTATTCCTGTTGACTTATATCTGCCTGGTTGTGCCCCACGTCCTGAAACACTACAGTATGGTGTAATGTTGTTACAGAAAAAGATCCGTGCTAACAAAGCAGGAAATGCACAAAAAGCTAAAAGGTTAATGTAATATGAGAGCGTATAAACCTAAAGATGATGTACAGGCAAAAGCCTACTATACAGACAGATTTTATGTTGCACCGCAAGTGCCAAAATCAGCTGTAGATACAGATGAAGTTTTTGCAAGTGACTTAGAGGCTATTAAAGCGAAGTTCGAAGTGAAAGATGCTTATATTCAAGTGGAACAAATGGTTGTTTACATCAATCCACATGATATTTATGGTGTTTTAGAGCTTATGAGAGATGAGTTGGAATATACTCAGCTTTCAGAGATGAGTGCTATTGACTGGTTAGCAAAAGACAATACCTTTGAAATCTTCTACCAAATGCTCTCGATGAGCAAACGCAAGCGTATTCGTGTGAAATATTTCATTCAAAACGGTCAGGCAGTTGATTCTGTTGAGAAGCTTTTTAGAAGTGCTGACTGGGCTGAACGTGAAATGTTCGATATGTTCGGGATTGAAGCAAATAATCATCCATTTATGAAGCGTATTTTAATGCCGTATGATTGGCAAGGACATCCACTCCTTAAAACATATCCGCTTGAGGGTGATGAGTTTGCTGCATGGTATGAGGTAGATAAGATCTACGGTAAAGAGGCACGTGACATCATTGGGCCTGAACTTCGTGATACTGCTCGTGTTGACAGATATGATTCTGAACGTTTCGCACGCCTTGGATTTGAAGTGCCAAAAGGGACTGAGATCACAGGTGATGAAGCCAAACATGTTGAATCCTACCAAGAAGAGGGTGGTGTGTTTATGGTTACAAAATTAGATAAAGAGTCATCAAAAGTTATTGATGATCCTCAAAGATAGGGTGGTATAAAATATGGCACAAGTAAAAAATAGATTAACACCATTTTTTGAAAATATAACGTTTGACAGAGATGACAATGAACTGGTACTGAACTTCGGTCCTCAGCATCCATCTGCGCATGGTCAACTGCGTTTAATGTTGCACCTACAACAAGAACAGATAGTAAAAGCACACCCAGACATAGGGTATCTTCACCGTGGTATGGAGAAGATGGCTGAAAATATGATTTACAATGAGTTTATGCCGACAACAGACCGTATGGACTACATTGCTTCATCTTCAAACAACTATGGTTTCGCTCTTGCAGTTGAAAAACTTATTGGGCTTGAAGTTCCTCGTCGTGCAAAAGTGATTCGTATGCTCCTTTTAGAGATCAACCGTTTGATGTCTCACCTTTTTTGGTTGGCTACAACTGCTCTTGATATTGGTGCGATGACAGTGTTCCTTTTTGCTTTCCGTGAAAGAGAATATCTGATGGATATCATTGAGGGATATTGTGGAGCACGTTTAACACATGCTGCTATTCGTATCGGTGGTGTGCCACTTGATCTGCAAGATGGTTTCTTACACCAACTCAGAGTATTTTTAAATAAACTGCCTCAAAATATTAAAGATTATGAAGATCTTCTTGATAGCAACCGTATTTGGCGTATGAGAATGGAAGAGGTTGGTGTTATACCAACTGATATGGCACTCTCTTGGGGTTGTACAGGTCCAATGCTTAGAGCTTCAGGCGTTGCATGGGATATTCGTAAAGAAGAGCCGTATGAGCTCTATGATGAAGTAGAGTTTAATGTGCCTTTCTCAGACAAAGGTGACAACTTCGCACGTTACCGTATTTATATGGAAGAGATGAGAGAGTCAGCAAAGATTCTTTATCAATGTATAGAGATGTATGAGAAGTGTGAGAAAGATGGTCAAACAGAGCTTATGGCTCACGCTCCAAAATATATTTCAGCACCAAAACTTGACATCATGACACAGAACTACTCTTTGATGCAGCACTTCGTACTTGTAACACAGGGAATGAGACCACCGGTTGGTGAAGTCTATGTAGCGACTGAGTCACCAAAAGGTGAGCTTGGATTCTACATTAATTCACAAGGTGGACCATACCCTTATAGACTCAAGCTCCGTGCGCCGTCATTCTGGCATACAGGAATTTTAACTGACCTCTTACCGGGTCACTATATTCCGGATGTTGTATCTATTATTGGTACTACAAATATCGTATTTGGTGAGGTTGACAGATAATGAAAAGATATGATTTAAGACACTTAAAAGATAATTTTGAACCTCGTATGAAAGAGATACTCGAAGAGAAACATAAGCCTACAGAGACTTTGATATTTCTTTTTGAAATAGGTGATTTCACTCCGATTCAGCGTAGTGCTGACTTGGTAAAAGAGTGTGGGTATGAACTCTATAACTCACTAAAATTCAACGAAGTCGACTGGACTATCGTTGTGAAGAAATAGGATTGTATTTTGAGTAAAGTATATTTTTCTACTTGGAATGGAGAGTCTATAAACAACATAGGCAAGCCAGAAGAAGAGTGGGAAGAGTCAGCTTATAACCTGCCGGCACAATACGATGACCATCGTGACTCAAAGGCCTTTATAGGATGGGATGGTGTTGCACTTTTTAATGAAGATGTAGATGTAATCCGTCTTGCAATGGAGTATGCAGCACAGTACCAAGTCTATTCAGAAGCGTGTGGACGTTGTGCGCCTGGTCGTTGGGGTGGACGCATTCTTTATGATGTGCTTGACAAGATCGCTCGCGGTGAGGGTGAGATGTCAGATTTAGATCATCTCAAAGAGATCGGAAAAAGTATGCAGGTTACTTCTAAATGTGAGATTGGAAAAACAGTTCCAAATCCTATTTTAGACATTATGCATCACTTTGAAGATACTTTTTTAGAGTGCATAAACGAGAAGAAAAAGTCTAAGCATTACGATGAAAGTGTAGGGTACATCGCAAAGATTACTGCACCATGTACTGATGCATGTCCGTCACATGTCGATATTCCGGGTTATATTGAGGGTGTAAGAGATTTACGCTTTGATGACTCTTTAGAAGCTACTCGTCAAACAATGCCGCTTGCACATACATGTGGACGTGTTTGTCCTCATCCATGTGAAGATGCTTGTCGTAGAACGAACTTAGATGAACCTATCTCTATTATGGCGCTGAAACGTCTTGGTGCAGACTGGGAAACAGACCATGGCTATGACTTTTTCCATCCAATGGAGAAAAAACCAAGCATTGGCAAAAAAGTGGCTGTTGTTGGAGCTGGTCCTGCCGGGCTAACAACTGCATACTATTTAGCTGCTGAGGGAATTGACGTAGATGTCTATGAAGAACTTCCTGTTCTTGGTGGAGAAGTTACAGTGGGTGTTCCTGAGTACCGTATGCCGTGGGATAAATACATGCAAGATATCGAGTGTGTACGAGATATGGGTGTGAATTTTATCACGAACTATAAGGTAACTGCCGATGATATGCGCCGTTTTGAAGAGGAGTATGATGCAACAATGGTGGCATCAGGAACTCGTATCTCTAAAAAAGTTCGTTGTGAAAATGAACGCGAAGAGATCAAAGGTTACTGGGGTGCAATCGATTTTCTTGACTGGGTAAACCTGTATGAGAAATTTGACATCAAAACACCAAAAGAGGTACAAGAGAAGCAGATGCTTCCTGCAGATTATGTAGACTTGAGTGGAAAAACTGTAGTTTGTGTCGGTGGTGGTTTTACCTCTATGGACGTTGTGCGTTGTTCTATTCGAGCAGGTGCGAAGAAAGTCTATATGATCTATCGTCGTGATGAGAAGACTATCATACGCAATACGACCTATGAAGAGTATCATGAAGCTGTAGAAGAGGGTGTAGAATTTCTTTTCCATTCAGCGGTAAATAAAATTACTACTGATGAAAATGATGTGTTAAGAGAGCTGTTAATCGATAAGTTTGAACTCGTCCCTGATCCAAACGGCGGGCGTGCTCAACTTGTGAAAATTGAGGGTGAATCTTATACTATAGAAGCAGACTACCTCATTCCTGCGGTTTCTCAAAGTGCTGATTTGGATTTTCTACCTGAAGAGTGGGAAATAGAGAAGACATCTTGGGCTACGATTAAGACAAACGGGAAAGATTATATGACTTCTCGTAAAGGTATCTTCGCTTCTGGTGACTGTGAGTATGGTCCTATGACTATTGTAAACGCAGTAGGTCAAGCAAAACGTGGTGCATCAGTCATTAGTCGTTATGTCCAGACTGGAGAGATTACACTTACAGATGAAGAGATTATGGAAGACCATCTTGCAAAATTAAAGGTCTATGATAAGAAAGAGAAAGTAAGTGGTTGGCTTCCGGGTCTTCCTCGTGAGCATGCTTCTGTACTTGATGTAGATTATCGTAAACATAATAATGCAGAGGTGAACCTTGGTCTTACACAAGATCAGGCACTCACGGAAGCTGAGAGATGTATGCGTTGTTATTATATAGCAATGGTACAGGCGTAGGGAGGCTGAAGATGGATAAAGTTATTAATTTTAAAATTGACGGCAAAGATGTAACTGCGCAAAAGGGTGAAACAATCCTTCAAGCGGCACGAAAAAATGACATCTATATCCCGACGATGTGTTACATCTCAAAAACTTCACCATGTGCATCATGCCGTATCTGTTCTGTAGAAGTTGAAGGTGTAGATGGCTTTATTTTAAGTTGTAATACGCCTCCTACTGAGGGAATAGAAGTAAAAACGAACTCTCAAGAGCTAGAGCTTGAACGCACGAACATTATGAAACTCTATGATGTTAACCATCCTTTAGAGTGTGGTGTGTGTGACAAGTCAGGGGAATGTGACCTGCAAAATATGACTTTAGAGTTCAATGTTGCACAACAAGATTTCTCCGCAAAAGATCAACACAGAGTTGTCAAAGATTGGGGACTTATCAATTATGACCCTGCACTTTGTATTATGTGTGAAAAGTGTGTGCATGTTTGTAATGAAGTGATAGGTGACGATGCCATTGATGTGAAATTTGGTGGTTACTCTTCAGTTATTATTCCAAAAAATGCGGAGACACTTGACTGTACTTTCTGTGGAGAGTGTATTGCTGTTTGTCCTGTTGGAGCACTTGTAAGTTCTGACTTTAAATACTCTGCAAACGCGTGGGAACTTTCACGTGTGCCATCAACATGTGCACATTGTTCTGCCGGATGTTCGTTAGAGTATGAAACAAGACACTCAGGTATCAATGGTGATGACTCTATTTACAGAGTGAAAAACAACTTTGAGTATGCAACACTCTGTGGAGCTGGTCGTTTTGGTTTTGATTTTCAAAATAAAGCAGACAAAGATGCAGCTGCGTTTGAAAAAGCAATCGCTGCGTTTAAAGATGCAAATGCTGTACGTTTTACCTCAATGATTACAAATGAAGAAGCACATATGTTGCAGCTTTTAAAAGAGAAGCACGGCTTTAAACTTTTCAATGAAGACGCAAGACTCTATCAAGAGTTTATGAAAGCTTACAGTAGTGTAAGTGGAAAACTTCATCACAGTGGCTCTCTTGATGCGATAAAACAAGCAGATGCTGCTATCGTTATCGGTACACGTATAGCAACTG
>JALUZQ010000269.1 GCA_027011725.1 Sulfurimonas sp.
AGGGTTTTCCTGTTCATTATATATTTTAATAGATTTAGAAAAAATGGTTGAGAGGTTGTTAAAGTGTTCTATTACCTGTTCTCTATTCTCTTGGTGTTCATTGGTGTAGTTATAGAGTTCTATGTTAAGATTTAACTGCTCTGCAATATCAAAAATAGTGGCAGATATCTTCTCTAAATCTCTATTGTCTGAAAGGATTAAAGAGACATCTTTTACACGTGAAAGAGATTTTTTAGAAAGTTTTAAGACAGGTACATGCACCTCGTACAAGGCATTTCGCACATAGTAATCTGCAAACATCTCATTTGAAACAATGACAAGCCCAGCATGATATTTATTAATATCATTTATGAAAGTTGTTCGTAAATTTTCATTGTCATACTCTATATTGACTGTAATATGAAAAGTTCGTAAACTTTTAATATACTCTAAAATCTCAATATCACCGGGGTTAACGACCTTAATTACCAAGTCATGTTTAAAGCGTTCATGCACATAAACAGCTTGGTTTACAAGTTCTGGAATCGTTTGATGATTGACAATATTCATATCAATATAGAGCATAATATTACTTCCGAACGGTTCTGGGAACTGTCCAAGTTCACGTTTGATGGCACGATAGACTGACTTGAGTACAGCGGGTTCACCCACAAGAAGCAAGGTGTCATTTGGCTGTATCATTCTTCTTCGTGAAGGCATAACAAGTTTTCTATTTCTATATATGGCTACAATGCGCCAGTTCTTTTGCTCTATTGCCCCAATATGCCTGTAAACAAAGGAACTTCCAAAAGGTACGAGCACCTCCATAATCTCACCCTCACCGACACCCACATTTTGTGCGATCACAGGAACATTTGGCAGATAATCTAGAAGTCTTGAAGCAAGTATTTCATTAGCATTTACCAGTACAACATTGGGAGATTCACTCTTCATATCCCACAAATTAAGTACCACTACACGCAACTGTTTTTTGATGATTTTAATGTTTTTGATGGTATTTTCAACATCAATCTGCGCATCCATTGCAATAATGACCTGCACAAATTCCATTTTAAGCAGATTTGCGAGTTTATAGAGACTTGTAGGGTCAAATTCATAAAATTTAAATCGTGAAGGAGAAGCATTTTCAAATTTCTTCTCTTTAGGTTGAACAATGTAGTAGATATTTTCACTTGTATGAGTTTCAATCACCCTCTTTAAAAAGTGCTCTCCAACTGTTCCACTGCTTATGATGAGAATTTTTTTCATGATTATTTTCTTTTGATGAGTTTTACACCCATTTCAACATGTGAAGTATATGGAAACTGATCAAAGAGTGCCATTGCCGTTACATCATGTGTTTTTGATAAGATCTCCAAGTCACGCACTAAAGTTTCAGGATTACATGAAATGTACAAAATATGCTCATGCCTTGCACTAAAATGACATGATGACTCATCCATACCACTGCGAGGAGGATCGACAAATATAGAGTTTAAATTATAATTTTCAATCTCTATATCTTTCATACGTCTAAATTCACGCACACCATCAAGCGCCTGCACGAACTCTTCAACACTCATACGAACAAACTCAATGTTTGTAACGCTGTTCAATCGCATATTCTCTTTGGCTGCGTTTATAGATGACTTTGAGATCTCAGTAGCAAGCACTTTGTCAAAAAGTGTTGCAAAAGGAATAGTAAAGTTCCCTGCCCCACAATAGAGTTCAAGCAAATCGCCTGAAGCAGTACTAAACTGCTCCATCGCCCAGGTAATCATCTGCTCATTTACACGTGGGTTTGGCTGCGTGAAGCTATTTTCTATATAGTTAAACTTGTACTCTTTGTTTTGAATCTGCAGTGTTTCTGTAATGTAATCCTGTCCAATGACAAGTTTTTGTTTTCGTGCACGCCCAATGATGTAAATACCAAGCTCCTCAGCCAACTCCTGCGCAATTTTTCGCCAAGCCTCATCTAGCTGTCTGTGATAGAGCAAAGAGACAACGATCTCACCACTGCTTGAGCTTAGAAAATCTGCACCAAAAAGTTTAAAACCTATCTCTTTTTTGGCTATAGCGCCTAATAGTTTAGGCATCAACTCTGCAATGTACACATTTACCTGTGGACACTCATCTATAAGCACGACACCTTTGTGTTCAAGATGGTTCATCGCATAGTGAATCTCTTCACCTTCATGCCAAATTTTAAATTCACTTCTTGCTCTATAGTGTGCATCGGGAGATCGAAAAATTTGAATATCACCTTTGTAAAATGGTTCAAAACGGGTTCTGTTTAACTCAAGTTTTTGTTGCAGCTGCGTTTCATATCCACCTTCATAAAGCCTACATGCACCACATTTACCAAAATATTTACACTCCATACAATTTTCCTTTTTCCCTATGTTCATTACTTAATAGAAGCAATGAGATTTCCTATAAGCAGATTCCAGCCATCAATAAGCACAAATATAAGTATCTTAAAAGGCAAAGAGATCATAACCGGAGGCAGCATCATCATACCCATCGACATCAAAATGGAAGCCACGACCATATCGATAACCAAAAATGGTAAAAAGAGCAAAAATCCTATCTCAAACGCAGTCTTGAGCTCACTGATTAAAAATGCAGGAATAACTATTGAGAGAGGAACATCTGCAATAGTTTTTGGATTATGCATCTTTCGAATACGTAAAAAAAGTGCCAAATCTTTCTCTCGTGTATTTCGAATCATAAAATTTTTAAAAGGCAGTGCTGTTTTGGTAAATGCCTCTTCATAGCCTATCTTTTTTTCAATATATGGCTGAATCCCCTGATGATATGCCTTCGTTCCTATGGGTTCCATGACAAAAAAAGTAAGTATCATTGCAAGCATTACAAGAATTTGCGTTGGTGGAACCTGCTGCGTTCCAAGTGCTTGACGTAAAAAACCAAGCACAATAATGAAACGGGTAAAGGTTGTCATTACAAGTACCATTGAAGGAGCAAGTACCAGCAGTGTCAGTATAACAAGGACATTGAGTGATGAAACTAACTGTTCAGGGGTATCAGGAGCAGAGAGGTTTAGGTTGAGTGTTGGAATGACAGGATCTGCACCAAACAGCACTGCGTTTAGTGTGAGAAGAAGAAGAACAAAACGTATCATTTGTTTCCTGCTGTTTTATCTAAAATAGACTTCCCGACCTGTCCCTCTTGTGCTTTTTTACGTCCGTAAAAATGAAGTTCTACTCTACGATTTTTCTCACGTCCGATTTCTGTTGCGTTTGTTGCTATTGGTCTGTACTGTGAAAAACCTGTGGCACTTAGTCTTTTTGGGTTCACCCCATCTAAAATCAACTCATGTACAACAGATATCGCTCGTGCAGATGAGAGTTCCCAGTTGTCTTTAAAAGGACTCTCAGCACCCGGAGGTACATTGTCTGTATGACCTTGTGCATCTACATCCATATCTTGTGGTAGCTCTTGGGTAATGAGTGCAACACGTTTTAAGAAAAGCAGTGCATCTTGATTTTCAATAGTTGCACTTCCCGGCTTAAAGAGAAGAGCGGCAGGCATTTTGATGACAAATCCATCTTGCGCTTCTTCTACTGTAATCGTCGGTGTTTGTGTCTGCTCCATCATCTCATTTGCATCACCGGCAGCTTGCTGGATTCTATTTACCATTTCGCTCGTTTCATCTTGAGACTCAATAGGTGTAGACTCTTGTATGCGTTGTTTTGAAATTTCAGTTTTTGTACCACCTTCTAAAACACTCATAGCACCGGAGAGCGAGCCTATTGCCTCACTGACTTTCTTTGCATCCATACTTGACATAGAGAGTAAAAGTACGAAAAAGCATAAAAGCAGAGACATCAAGTCTCCAAACGCAGCAAGCCATTCCGGCATACATTCAGGACACTCCGGACATTTTTTCTTACCCATTACACTTCACTTTTAGTCAAACTGACTAACACGGTCTGATGGAGCAAGATACGCAAGAAGTTTTGCTTCTAGAACTCTTGGTGCATCACCGGCTTGAATAGACATAATGCCCTCAATAATCATCTCTTTGACCATTGTCTCTTCATCATTTCTGATTCCGAGTATTGTTGAAATAGGGCCACCAAAGATATTACCAATCATCGCACCATACATGGTAGTAAGGAGGGCAACCGCCATCGATGGACCAATAGCAGAAGGATCAGCCATATTCAAAAGCATTGCAACCAGACCGATAAGTGTACCGATCATACCCATCGCCCCTGCAAGTCCTGACCATTGACTAAAGATCGAACCATGCAGTTTATGACGTGTACTTGTCTGTTCCATCTCTATTTCAAGAAGTTCACGAATCGTATCAGGCTCACTCCCATCAATCGCCATAGAGAGACCTTTTTTCAAAAATTCATTCTCTTCATTGTTTACATCGCCTTCAAGTGCGAGTATGCCATCTTTTCTTGCTTTTGTTGCAAACTCCACAAGTTTTTTGATCAGCTCTGCAATATCCTCTTCACCGGGCTTAATAGCCTTCATAAAGATTTTCGTAAACTGTTTCATTTGGGCAGGTTTAAAAGAGACCATCAGCGCCCCGATACTACCACCTATAACAATAAGTGCGGAAGGAACATCAATATATGCACCAATTCCAACACCCATAACCATAGAGCCCAAAAGAAGTGCCATAATTAAAACAATACCAATAACCGTACCTAAATCCATTCACATACCTTGCAGAATTTTATAATCGCATTATAATACCACAAGAAATCAAAAAAATATCTTTTGTTGTATAATGTCATCACTATTCTTGAGGATTACATACAACTATGCTTGAAAAACTCTATAAAAACCCAAAAAAATCTGCTTATTCTCTTATACTGCTCATGGCACTTTTTTCTGCCATATACAATGCTTTTATTCCTCTTCATGGAGATGAGG
>JALUZQ010000270.1 GCA_027011725.1 Sulfurimonas sp.
ACAAAAACTGATGCTCATCATTCCTATTACGCTGCTTATAGTGGTCTTGCTTTTATACACTGCGTTTAACTCCCTAAAAAAGGCATTCATTATTTTACTCAACGTCCCTTTTGGCTTTATAGGAGGCATAATTGCCCTGCTTATCAGCGGTATCTATCTCTCTGTTTCAGCCATTGTAGGCTTTTTGGCCATCTTTGCCATTGCCATATTAAACGGCATTGTTTTGGTAAGCTTCATCGATGAGCTGCGTTTGAAATTCCCTGATGTGCCTTTAAAGACAGTGCTCAAAGATGCAACACTGCTGCGTTTAAGACCAGTACTGATGACTGCGTTTACCACACTCTTTGGCATACTCCCTCTGCTTTATGCCTCGGGTGTCGGGAGTGAAATACAGTACCCGCTCGCAGTGGTCATTACGGGAGGTATTATTAGTTCAACACTGCTTACACTTTTAATCTTGCCAGCGACATATTTGCTATTTTATGAAAAAGAGGATGTGTAGTATCACTACTAATACTTCGCTAACACTCTTGTGTGATAATACAACCATCAAAACAAGGAAGTCGCTTGAAAAAGCAAAGACTTCCAGGTTTGAAAAACAAAACACAAAGGATTCACAATGAAATTCACAAAAATCACACTATCGGTAGCTCTTCTTGGAGCATTCACTTTAGGTATGGCAGATGATACTGCGACAAATTCAAATGGTGTAAATGCGGACATCAGTGCTAAAATAGAAAAAATGAAAAAGGCATCTCCTGAACAGCGTGTACAACTTATGAATGAGTTCAAACAAGAACTTGACAATATGAGCAAAGAGGATCGTATGCAAGCTATGTCTCAAATGAGAGAGAAAATGCAAGGAAAAGAGTCTGCACTCCAAAGACGTGACCAAGCACAAAATGAGAGAGAGCATTCTCAAGAGATGGGTCAAAACAGACGTCAAAGAACGCAAGATATGGTACAGGCAAATCAAGCAAAGGCAATGGAACATATGCACCAAATGCAAAATATGAACCAAATGCAAGCAGGAGACCAAATGCACACTATGGAACAGATGCAAGGTGCTAAGAGCGAAAATTACAGCGGCGGTATGTCTGGCGGGAAAAACCACTAAGCAAGTGCATTTACTAAGAGAGTAAAATCAGAGTAGCGCTTCGCGCTAACACTCTGCTTACACTCTTATGTGATAATACCACTATCAAAACAAGGAAGTCGCTTGAAAAAGCACAGAGTTCCAGGTTTAAAAATAAAAAACACAAAGGATTTAAAATGAAATTCACAAAAATCACACTATCGGTAGCTCTTCTTGGAGCATTCACTTTAGGCATGGCAGCAAATATTGATGCTCAAATAGAAAAAATTCAAAATGCACCTGCACAAGAGCGTGTAGAACTTATGAATGAGTTTAAACAACAACTGGCAAATATGAATAAAGAGGAGCGTATGCAGGCTATTTCTCAAATGCAAGAGAAAATGCAAGCACATGCGCAAGAGAATATGCAAGAAGGCAAACAGTTCGGCTCCGATACACATGAGCAGGCACAGAGTCAAAGAGATCACTCTCAAGAGATGGGAGAGAACACTCGTCAAAGAGCACAAGATATGGCACACTCAAAACAAACAGAAGCTATGGAGCATATGAATCAAATGCAAAATATGAACCAAGTACATGCAGGAAATCAAATGAATCATATGATGGAGATGCAAGGCGGTAACGGTGGAGGAAACATGTCCGGCGGCGGTATGTCTGGCGGAAATAACCACTAATCATATCACCCTGCGGGGTGCTAACACAAACAAATACTCAGGAGAAAATAATGAATAAATTTTTACCACTACTACTTACATCTCTACTCTCAAGTACGCTTTTTGCCTACTCTGATAGTGATATGGATGGTGTAGCAGACAGCATGGACAAATGCCCAAACACTCCTCTTACTGATCTTGTAGATGCCAACGGATGTACAAAAGCCAAGGTAAAGCTCAAAACACAAAAAGAGAGTAAAGGACATGCAGATGTCATCATCGGTGCAAACTATGCAGGCTCAAATTTCGCCTCTTTAAACAGTTCAGACACCTACTCTGCTTCCATTCAAGCAGACTACTACTATGGTAACTTCTCACTGCAGGCTTATACTTCTTACTACAAAACGGCTGCACAAGATTATGATGAGAGCGGTCTCAACGACTCCTTTATAGGCGCTGCATACAATGTTCATATGGGTAAAAGTTTATCACTGCGTTTAGGTGCAGGAGCACTGCTGCCAACCTATGACACATCCCTGAACAACAACAATACGGACTACACAGGCTCGGCAACACTGAGCTATAACTTTTCAAAACTCAACCTCTTTGGCGGTTATGCATACACTATGATAAACGATGATGATGTTATAGATACGACAAATAACAGTAGCTATATTTATCAAAATACAAATGCCTACAGTGCAGGTTTAGGGTACTACTTTACAAACAAACTCTATATGAGTGGGGCATATAACCTCTCAAACAGTATCTATGAAGGCGTAGAGGACATAAAAACGGCATCTCTTTATGGATATTATGCTATAAATAAGAACCGATTTTTGATCTTTACCTATGCCTATGGTCTCAGCGACACGGCAAGTGACAACGCTGTTTCACTCAAAGTCGGTTACTACTTTTAAAAGTTTGCAAGGAAAAGAAGATGCACAAAAAGATACTGCTGCTCGAAGATGATTTTGAACTCGCAGAGACACTCCAAGAGTTGCTTGAGATGCATGAGTACGAGGTAACACTCGTGCACAACGGCAACGATGCAGTCGATGCAAGTTATGACAACGAGTATGATCTGTATGTTTTTGACATCAATGTTCCTGATATGAACGGCATAGAACTCCTAGAGAGCCTTAGAAATGCAGATGACACCACCCCTACTATTTTTATTAGCGCACTTGTGGACTTAAATACCATCGCAAAAGGCTTTGAGGTGGGCGCGGACGACTACATCAAAAAACCTTTTTTCCCTGAAGAGCTGCTCATTCGTGTCAAGGCTAAACTCTCACAAGTGAGCAAAGATATAGAGTACAAGAACCTACGCTACTCCCCTGAGAAGAAAGAGCTGCATAAAGACGGAAAAATCATTCCTTTAGGAGAAGTACAGGAGTGTCTGTGTGACATCTTTATGCAAAACATCGGCAACGTGCTTGATAAAAGCATTTTGATGGACTGCCTTGTCAATCCATCAGACTCAGCGCTTCGTGTTGCTTTAAGTAAGTTCAAACACATTACGGGGCTTCCGGTAAAAAATGTTCGCGGTGTGGGGTATGTTCTTGAAAAGAGTTGAAAAAGAGTCCCTCTTAAAAAGTTTTTTTCTCTTCTTTATCTCCCAGTCCCTGCTCATTGGAGCACTCTTTTTTATGAACTATCAAAAAGAGGTGCAAACACTTGATGAACAGATATTCTCACAGATGCGTATCTGTAGTTTTGATCTGCAATGCGCGGAGTATGGCATAGATTTTGTTCCAAAAGATGGACATGAACTCTACAAACTCTATAAAAAGCCCAATGAGCTTAGTTCTTACTTTAGAATTCCCGCTTCACAAAAGAACTATCTCAAAATATACCTCAAAAAGAGCCTCTACGATGCGAAAGTGAGCAAAATCAAACGCAGTCTATTTCTGAAGTTTTTAGTGCTTGAACTTATCATTGCCCTGCTCTCTTTCGGGTTTGCACTTTACGCTCTCTCTCCTTTGCGCAATGCACTGCGTTTGACAGAGGAATTCATCAAAGATATTTTACATGACTTTAACACCCCGCTCTCCACGCTGCGTTTAAACATCTCTATGCTCAAAAGTAAATTTGGCGAAACATCACAAATCAAGCGCATAGAGAACAGTGTAGCAAATATTTTAAATCTCCAGTCAAATCTGCGCTCTTACCTCCACTCCCATGCCGCACAAAAAGAGGAGTTTTCCCTGCTACCACTTCTACAAGAGCGCGTGGAAATGCTCAAGAGTAACTACAGAGATATCAACTTCAATATTGAGGGGTGTGAGACAACACTTTACACAAACAAAGACGCCTTTGTACGCATCATAGATAATCTTCTCTCAAACGCAGCCAAATACAACAAAGCCAATGGCAGCGTCACACTAAGCTGCAAAGAGAACAAACTCTTCATTACAGACACCGGGAAAGGCATCAAAAATCCAAAACGTGTTTTTGAACGTTTTTACAAAGAGCAAGAGCGGGGTATCGGCATAGGTCTGCATATTGTTAAAAAATTGTGTGATGAGCTGCACATTAGCATCTCACTCACAAGTAAACTGCAAGAGGGCACAAGCTTCATACTTGAACTGAAAAATATTCTCCCAAAGTGACAAATATCACACTCCATTTACTTTTTAAGGAGTAAAATACATCTAATAGCCAATTATATGGAGTTTTTAGATGTCAAAAAATATTAAATTTTTCAATGAAATAGGAATAGATGATGTTGCCGAGGTCGGCGGAAAAAATGCTTCACTTGGAGAGATGTACCAAAACCTGACAAGTGAAGGCGTTCTCGTACCCAACGGCTTTGCCGTTACTTCAAGTGCGTATATCTATCTACTCGATGCGAATGGAGCATGGGAAAAACTACACCAACAGCTTGATAATTTAGATGTAGACAATGTCGATGCGCTCCAAAGTGCGGGAAAACAATGCCGTGACATAGTTTACAACTGTGAAATTCCCGATGATCTTAAAAATGACATTCTAAACGCGTATGAAAAGCTAAGAGAGGAGTATGGCGAGAATCTCTCTCTTGCTGTGCGCTCCTCTGCAACTGCTGAAGACTCCCCCGAAGCCTCTTTTGCAGGACAAAATGACACCTACTTAAACATTACAAC
>JALUZQ010000271.1 GCA_027011725.1 Sulfurimonas sp.
CCTTTTTACTCCACTCCTCAAAGTTACAATCGTGTGCTATTGCTTTTGTATAAGGAGAGCGTTCAGTGATGATTTGTGCATTTATTTGTGCTTTATTCTTTCCTTCATCGCCGAGCTTAAACGCAATTTGTCTGTGGATGTTGTGAAGGCTGACTTCATCAAAATCTACAATATGTATTTCCCCAATGCCAACTGCACCTAAGGCAAAAGCGAGTGAAGAGCCAAGCCCACCGGCTCCAATAATAGCGATTTTTTTATTTTGAAGACTTTTTTGTGTCTCTTCTCCCCATAACTGTACCTGACGGTGAAAATATTGCATCATGATTTATCCTTTGTTTGGCTGTTTCGTTTGTTTATTGCCTCTTTAAATCCCCAGATTCGTCTTGCGTTTACAACTTCTGTGTGACTCATCTCTACTATCATAAGTTCCTCTTGATTGCCGAGATGGTTGAGTATCTCTGCGTTTGGAGAGGCTAAAAACGAGTCTCCATAAAATTTCCATGCAAACTCTTTGTCTTGATACTCTCCGATTCTATTTGCACGCAGTAAATAGCAACTATGTGTAAAAGCACGAGTAAGTGCAATGGCTTTCCATCGTTCGTACGAATCAAAAGTTGCAACACTTGGGACTAAAACGCAGTCAATATTTTTATTTTTTAGTTTAGCGAAAATTTCATCAAAATGGAGCTCAAAGCCGTTAATTACAGCAAATTTAAAGCCGTCTATTTTAAAAGTAAGGGGTGCTTCGAGGGGTTTTACTGGGTTTGCAAAGAATTTTTCTTCATTCCAATGGGCATAATTGATAAGTATCTGTTGTTGGTAGTAGGAGGTTGAAGCAGGTGCGAACTTTGCCACTGTTTTATAAACGCAGCCTTTCTTGACTAAAATAATGGGGGTCACAATGGTAATATTATAAGTAGATGCAAGCTCTTTAAGCACTTTTATCTGGTGTAGTGCCTGCTCTTTTATCATAGAAAAAGAGAGATGTTCAAGTTCTTTAAAAAAAGGATTAAGAACATACTCGCCAAGGAGTATGAGTTTTACATTCTTTTTGTGCGCAATACGTATGTAGTTGTAGAGTTTTGTTGAGCTCATTCCTTGAGCATTCAGCTGGAGGACTGCTGCGATCATTGTTGGTTGGTTTTGATCTTTTGGATTTTTATCTGTGCATCTTCAAGGATCTTTTGTGCTTCGCTGAGCTCTTTCATCCCTTTTTCATACGCTTTTACACTGTTTTCTAATGTGATTTCTGGATCCATAAGTGTCTCTAAAATTTTTTTTGCATTGTCTAGTTTTGTTTCAAATTTCTCTTTAGCCATCGAGTGCATCCTTTACATAGGTGTCAAATTTATTAAGCTCTACCAAAAAAGCATCATGTCCATAGTCACTTTCTATATCTATATAGTCGTAGTTTTTCTTTCCTATTTTTTGCAGTTCTTGGGCAATCTCCTGCATCTCAAAGTTTCTAAAGAGCAGGTCATTTTTAAAACTGATGAGATGTAGCTGTGCGCTCACACGTTTAAGGGCTTCACTGAGTGAATCAAAACCGCGAGAGAGATCATAAATGTTTATGGCTTTGGTAATATAAAGATACGCTAAAGGATCAAACCATTTTGTAAAGTTGTAGCCATTATACTCAAGGTAAGACTCTACTTGAAATTTTCCAAAAAGCTCATATAAACCATCTGTGAGTTTATAGTCTCTGCCAAATTTTTCACGCATTGACTCATGTGATAAAAAGCTGATATGTCCTGCCATACGTCCGACTGCCATACCTGAGAGACCTTGTTCTTTGAGCACTTCAGGGTCATAGTAGCCTTGTTGAAAGTCAGGGTCGTTGAGTATGGACTCTTGTGCGACCTTGTTAAACGCAATAGCCCAAGGTTGTGTTGCGTGGGTTGTTGCAAGTGCTATGATCTTGTTTGCAAAGTTTGGGTAATGGATGGCAAACTGTAGAGCCTGCATACCACCCATAGAACCGCCAACGATGGCATGAACCCTATGAATGTCGAGTCTGTCAAAGAGAATACGTTGTGCTTTTACCATATCTTTAATGCTGACTACAGGAAATTTGTATCGATAGGGTTCATGATGTGGGTGCTGCATACTCATAGGGCCGGTAGATCCAAAACAGCTTCCGATGACATTGGAGCAGATAACAAAATATTTGTTGGTGTTTATGGCTTTGTTCGGGCCTATAAAGCCATCCCACCATCCCGGTTTTGTCTCATCTTCATAGATCCCTGCCGCATGGTGTGAGCCAGTGAGTGCATGGCAAACCACGACAACATTGCTTTTGTCATCATTAAGAGTCCCGTAGGTCTCATAGGTGATGTCGTAAGGTTCTAGAATACGCCCACTCTCTAAGTAAAGGGGGTTGGTAAAATGCTCAGTATGTGTTTGTAGATTTAAAGACAAGTGTACAGGACTCCAAAAATTAGTAATGACATTTTAGCAAAAATCTCTTGTATTAGGCTTCAAGTGCCTGTTTTAAATCTTCTATAAGGTCTTTTGCACTCTCAAGTCCACAAGATATGCGGATAAGTCCTGCAGGTACACCACATGCTTTGAGTTCCTTCTCTGAGAGTTGTTGGTGTGTTGTTGAAGCAGGGTGAGTAATGATAGATTTAGAATCACCGATGTTGACTACCAAAGAGTAGAGTTTTGTTGCGTTTACTATCTTTTCTGCCGCTTCAAGACTCTCTACTTCAAAGCTAAGGAGTCCACTACAAAGTCCATCAGTGAAGTACTTTTGTGCATTTTTAAAGTTTGCATTACTTTGCAGTCCGGGATAGTTCACTTTTTTTACTTTTGGATGTGATTCTAAAAACTCTGCAAGCATTAAAGCATTACGAGAGTGCTCTTTCATTCTTAGTGAGAGTGTTTCAAGACCTTGAATAAAGAGCCATGAGTTAAAAGGTGAGACAACTGCACCCAAATCACGTAGCAAAGAGAGACGGGCGCGTAATGTGAAAGGTGGTAACGGCAGATCGGTATATACTAAGCCATGATACGACTCATCTGGTTCATTGAAGTGTGCGTATCGAGGGTTGTTTCGCAGTTTTTCGACAAGATTTTTACGCTCAACCAATATTCCGCCTATCGCAAGGCCTTGACCCGTTGTATATTTACTCGCACTGTGAACTGTTATGTCTGCACCAAATTCAAAAGGACGACATAGTGCTGGTGTTGCAACTGTATTATCTACTATTGTTAGAATATTGTGTTTGTTTGCTATTTGTGTAATGGCTTCAATATCTGCTACATCTATGCTTGGATTTGTGAGTGATTCAAAAAATATCACTTTTGTTTTCTCGTCCACAAGTGCGTCTATCTCTTTTGGGTTGTGAACATCAAAAAATCTCGCTTCTATGCCAAAGCGTTTGAGTGTATGGGTAGAGAGTGTTAAACTTCCACCATAGAGCTGCTTTGCACAGATGATGTTGTCTCCAGCTTCGGCTGCGTTTACAATGGCAAAGAATATTGCACTCATACCACTTGCTGTGGCAATGGCAGCTTCACCACCTTCAAGGGTAGCAAAACGTTTTTCAAAAACATCAGTAGTTGGATTGTTAAGTCGGGTGTAGATATTTCCAAGCTCTTTGAGTGCAAAAAGATTTGCAGCGTGTTCAACATCGCGAAATTCGTATGCTGTTGTTTGGTAAATTGGTACCGCCATAGTACCCTGAGAGTCTTTTTCATATCCTGCGTGGAGTGCTAAAGTTTGTAAATCCATAGGAGTGAGCCTTATTTTTGATTTTTATTGAGTGTTTCATCTTTGAGTTTCTGTAAAAATTCTAAGATATTCTTTTGATATGCAAGGGAATCCTCATCATATGTGAGTGTTAAGAACTCTGATAGAGCTTCAATGTCAATCTTTTTTGCATACCTTGGAGCAGCTTTAAGATCCTGTTGAATACTTTGAATGAGTGCATCAATGCCGAGTCCATTGTTCTCTTTTATTTTTTGTACCATCTCTTTTGTTGAAAGTAAGAGTAGGTTTGCGCGGTCTTTGTCCTCTTTATATATCTCAAGACCATGCTTTTTTACGATGATAAAGTTCTCGACATTTGCCTTTTCATTTGCTGCTATAACGAGGGCATAAAGTTTCGCACGAAACGCAAGAGAGCCATGATGATGGACAAATAGCTCTCGAAAAGCGTTGTAAAAGTAATGTTTGAGTCTAAATCCAAGTTTCATCGAGATTCCTTATGCGATATTATACATCTAAATGGTATAATTTCAAAAATAAATTTTAATCAAGGAATATTTTTATGGGTAGAGCGTTTGAGTACAGAAAAGCTTCAAAATTAAAAAGATGGGGAGCAATGTCAAAACTGTTCCCAAAACTCGGAAAAGTTATTACAATGGCAGCAAAAGAGGGTGGAACAGACCCTGATATGAATGCGAAGTTAAGAACTGCTATATTGAATGCCAAAGCAGAAAATATGCCAAAAGATAATATTGAAGCTGCTATAAAGCGTGCTACTGCAAAAGATCTTTCAGATGTAAAAGAGGTAAACTTTGAAGGAAAAGCACCTCATGGTGTTCTTCTTTTCATAGAGTGTGCAACTGACAATAACACAAGAACAGTTGCAAATGTAAAAAGTACACTGAACAAGAACGGTGGAGAACTTCTTACAAACGGTTCACTGGAGTTTATGTTCTCTCGTAAAGCACTCTTTGAGTTTCCTTTAAAAGAGGGGATGGATTTAGAAGAACTTGAACTCGAACTTATTGACGCAGGGCTTGAAGAGATAGAAGAAGAAGATGGAATAGTCCTTGTAACAGGAGACTATACAAGCTTTGGAACGCTCAATGAGGCACTTGAAAATATGGGCATAGAGATAACAAAAGCGACATTAGAGAGAATAGC
>JALUZQ010000272.1 GCA_027011725.1 Sulfurimonas sp.
GAGCAGAGCATTTATGTTTGTGCTAACTGTAAAGGGCAAATAGAGAGCGGTGAGCTTGATGAAACACACTTTAATTGTCTCAATGATGCAATGTGGAGCGAAGTTCCGGCTGTAAAAGTGATGTCATACATTTTATGGAACAAGTTAGGTCGTAGCGATATGCTCGATATGATGTATATGGAAGAAGAGGAGCAAAAACTTGCAGATGCTGCTATAAACGCAGAGGCGAACAAAGTAGTATTTCGTGATGCAAATGGTGTAGAGCTTCATGCAGGTGACAGCATCGTCATCTTAAAAGATTTAGATGTCAAAGGTGCTGGTTTTACTGCAAAACGTGGTACTACCGTAACGAGAATTGCACTTCCAAATGATATGGATGATCATGTAGAGGGTCGTGTAAACGGAACGAAAATCTACTTAAAAACAGAATTCATTAAAAAAGCCTAATGAAGCCCTACCAGCGTTTTTATGAGATAGATAAGGATTTTCGGAATCCTTATGCACGTGATAGAGACAGGATCATTCACTCAGGAAGCTTTCGAAAGCTTGAGTATAAAACGCAGGTCTTTTTAAACCACGAGGGCGATTTTTTTCGCACTCGTCTAACACACTCCATAGAAGTCTCTCAAATAGCGCGCTCTATTACTTCACAGCTCGATCTGAATGAATCTCTTGCCGAAGCCATAGCACTTGCGCATGACTTGGGGCATACTCCATTTGGACATGTTGGTGGCGACACACTTGATGAGTGTCTTAAAGCAGATGGCTTTGTCAATGGCTTTGAGCATAATTTTCAGAGCTTTCGTGTTGTGACAAAGCTTGAAAAGCGTTACAAGAATTTCGATGGACTTAACCTTACCTTTGCTACCTTAGAGGGCATACTCAAACACTCCTACCCTTATAAAAAACCTTTTTTACCAAAGATCATAGATGAGCAGTTCGACCTTGAGAAACATCCGTCGTATGAGGCGATGGTGGTTGATCGCGCAGATGAGATAGCCTATATGAGTCATGACATAGATGATGGTGTCAATTCTGGTTTGATTACTTTTGAGGATTTAAAAGAGAGTGAACTTGCTTGTGAAATTCTTGAGAAAGTGGCACTTGAGGGTGTTGGGACAGAGAATGATGAGATGTTCCGTTACAGGTTCAGTTCACACCTTATCAACCACCTTGTCTACTCTTTACTTGATTACTCAAAAGAGCGGGTTGCTAACTATGAAGAGATGCCCGTAGGATTTGATAAAGAACTTGAAACGAAGATAAAAAAACTTAAAAAACTGCTCTTTACAAAGATGTACCAGCATAAGAACATCGTACGGAAAATGTACGCTGGAAAACAGGCCATCAAAGGGCTCTACAAGGGCTTGATGGAAGAGGAGAAGATGCTGCCGCAGTTTTATTACAATCAGTTGCAAGTGCGTCCTAAACATAGGGTAGTAGCTGACTACATAGCGAGTATGAGTGATAGATATGCCTTGAACTTTTTTAATGAAATGTACGGAAAGCTCTAGATGAGAGTAGCTGCGTTTATATTACTTTTTTGTAGCGCTGCGTTTGCAGAGCATCTTGTAAACGCAGTAGATGCAAACCAAAGTGAAAACATAGAGCCTGTCATTATTAAAGATACTTCTGGTCTGAGCGCTGATGAGGTAAGAGAAAAAGCTGAACGCTCAGATGTAAATATGACACAATCACTGCGTTTACCCGTGGGTAATGTTGTCAAAGCCATAGATAAAACAGGAAAAATAGATATTTCCAAACTACAGCAGCCTTGGGAAGAGCTCTCTCCCACTCCCAAAGGGTATGACTGGGTGGAGACAAAAGAGGGTGAGTGGTTTAAGGGTGAAATCAAGGGAATGTTTGACAATGAACTTGAATTTGAGAGTGAAGAGATAGGTGTATACACTTTTGATTTTGATGATATCAAGCAGATAAAGAGTTATCACATCATTGATGTAAATGTGGAGGGTGCAGCGACTATTCCAGGCATTTTACGCTATAAAGATGGAGAGTTTCGTATTATTCAAGGAGATGAGACCTTTCATTTTGACAAAGCTCATGTGGTCTCTTTTGCAGTTTCTGGAGATAAAGAGCGTCAGTACTGGTCGGGAAAAATAGCAATAAGTTTTGACACACGCAGAGGAAATAGGAACCAGTACGATTATACGATGCAGTCCAATTTGAAAAGACGTACCGCAACGAGTAAACTTCTGTTTGATTATATTGGCCGTGTTTCACGAACCCAAGGCATAGAGACAGCAAATGATCATCGTGTCAATGAAAAGTATGATGTCTATTTGACACGATACTTTTTCTGGACACCACTTTTTTCGGAGTATTATACCGATAGGTTTAAGAATATACGCGCACAATATACTGCTGGCGTTGGTATTGGGTATACAGTTGTAAAAACAAAAGTGATGGAGTGGGATCTCTCAGGCGGTCCAGCGGCACTGCGAACGAACTACATTACAGTACCACAAGGAACAGACAGTTCGGTACTTTCACCATCTTTAGAGATAAGTACACGCTTGGAGTATGAGCTCTCAGATATAACAGATATAACATACCAGTACAAACTCACACTCACAAACAAACTCTCAGGACGCTACAAACATCATATGGTTTTGACCTTTGAAAATGCACTTTTGGAGTGGTTGGACTTTGATATTACGGGAATTTGGGACCATACACAGATACCAGAAGTGGATTCTAATGGTATAAAACCATTACAAAATGATTATCAGATGTTAGTTGGAATAGGGATTGAGTTTTAGAAGTTACTGCGTTTAAGGTAGCTATAGGTTAGATATAGAGTTAAAAAAGAAAACTTAAAAAGTTGTGGAAGGTCGTTAAATAGGAGTATATAAGCCCGAAGGCTTATATTACAGGCGTGATTCGTAACGTCTCATCATATAAAGACGTTTAAGCATTTTTTTACGAGAAGCAATTTTGAACTTCTTACGTTTTTCAGTCTCTGTTTCGTGGAAACGGCGAGCACGAGCTTCAGTAACGATTAAGTTACGGTCAACTTGTTTTTTGAAACGTCTGTAAGCAGCATCAAAGTTGTCATCTGAACGTAGTACAATACCAGGCATATCACATCACCCACTTTCTGTTAAAATTTGAACTGAAATTATAACGAAATTCTACATAATTAGCAAACTTTCTTTTTTATAAATATCCTTCGATAGGGAGAAGTCTAGAGATGTTTGCACCAAGACGCTTGAAAAAGGAGGCTTTGGGCGGAGTATAGTAGTGTTTTATATGATTGTTTTCTAAGGTTGTATAGATAGGTCCGTAGTGTTGTATACCATCATCAAAGGGGCCTTTTGGCAGTTTTCCCCATGAGACTTCATAGAAATTTTTGAGTGAAATCAGGCTTTTTACATACTTCTTTTCTTGAGTTGTCAGGCTTGTAGAAGTGACTATAACTAACAGCTCGGTGTTGAGTTTTTCAGAACGTGGGTCTATGTTTGCAGAGCCTATTGCTATACGTTTGTTATCGAAAAAGAGAAGTTTTGTATGTAAAGAGAGTGCGGGTGGCTTTTTAAACTTTTTCTTTTTTGGCATATCTTGCAGCAGTGTGGCTTTGAGTTCATATATTTGCACACCCATCTGTGTTAGGGGCTTAATATAGCTAACATAGCCTCCATAGACAGGAAAAACATCGGTTGATGCAAGAGAATTTGTGATGACTGTAATTTTTACACCTTTTTTTCTAAGCTCTCTAAAGCGTTGCATCAATGCTTCACTTGGAATGAAATAGGGAGAGATGATAAGCAGCTCTTTGTCTACCTCTTTTAGCTCTTCACTAATCTGTTTTGAGATATGATGCGTGTTGTTATTCTCATCACTTGTCACCTTATTTGGCAGATCATAAAAGAGGTTGGTTTGGCGTGCAACTGTAAAGATGAGTTTATCTTGCTTGAGAGCGTCTGTAAAAGGAGCATCTTTGAGTAATTTTGCTCTTTGGCTTGTTTGAAATTTTTGAATTTTTAAGCAGAGGCTTTGCTTTGCCTGTGCTAATGGCTCATTTTCATCTGTATCAAGAATGTCTTGTGCAAAATGTGCCTCTTTTGAGTTCCAATAGATGTTAAAGGAGTCGGATATTTCAGGTACGACCTTTCCGATGATAAGTACATCATAGTCTAAAAAAAGTGTTTTAGGGTGAGAGGCGTAGTAAACATCACCAATATTTCTTCCTCCAATAATCGCTGCATAATTATCTACAATAAGGGCTTTGTTGTGCATTCTTTTTCCAAGTGTATTGATATCAAGTAAAAGAGCAAGATTTCTAAAAATTGTACGGAATCTGTTTGGGTTAAAAAGTTTGAGTTCTATATTTTGATGTTGTGAGAGGCTGATGAGCTCTTTGTCCTTTCCTGTTGTGGAGATGTCATCAAGTAATATACGTACCTTTACTCCTCTTAGTGCAGCGAGGTACAGATGGTAAGAAAAGAGTGCTCCAATGGTGTCATTTTCATAAATGTAGTACTGCACATCAATACTTTTTTGTGCATGATCGATGAAAAAAAGTCGTGCAGTAAGTGCATCTTGAGGAAGTGCCAGAGGATAAAATGCAGAGTGACCAGCGAGTGTTTTATCTGTTTTATAGAGATATTTTTCAAGTGTAGCAGATGTTTGTGTTGGCTTTTGCAAGAGACATTGTCTCTTTGTATTGGGTAATGGTTGCACAGTGCTGCAAGAAGAGAAGAAAAGAGTGCTTAAAAGGAGTAAAACCAGGACGATGTTTCTCTTTGTTTTCATTGAACTGTCACAACCTTTATCTTAGTTTCGCTTTGTTATACTTACTGTTATGAAAGTATTTATTTTGTTTGTTTTTATTTTTCTTTCTACACTGAGTG
>JALUZQ010000273.1 GCA_027011725.1 Sulfurimonas sp.
TTTGTGGAGTTGTAAGGTTTGATTTGAAGTGGAGAGTATGCCCCAAAAGGAGCAAAGGGAAAAATGAGTGCTGTTTAGTCTCTGTTTCTATTGCGGTTTGAAGAACTTTTGTTTCCTCTGTATCCGCCACCATCACGGCTGCTATTGCGGCTTCTGTTTCCACCTGAACGGTTACGGCTGTTCCCACGGTATCCACCGCCACGACCGCCTCTACGGTTATCGTTGCGTTTAGAAGCACGTTCTAAAATAGCGACAAGTTTATCAGCAGGTATTCCAATGTTACTCGGCCCTTTGATGTCTTGTTTGTCAAGGATCATAGAGATGAGTTTGAACATAATTGTCTCTTCATCAATGTCCTCTTTGAGTCTGTCAAGAACTTTATGTGCTTCATCGTAAATCTTTTGATTTTCGATGTTTTTAACAATATTCTCAATTGTTGTTTTGCGAAGGTCATTTTTACTTGGAACGAAAGCATGTTCCATTGATGTACCAACTTTTTTCTTAATGCGTTGTAACTCTTTAAACTCTAAAGGAGTTAAAAGCGTGATCGCTTTTCCTTTTGTACCTGCACGACCCGTTCTACCGATACGGTGAACGTAGCTCTCAGGGTCAAATGGAATGTGGTAGTTAAACACATGGGAGATGTTACTTACATGAATACCACGTGCAGCAACATCTGTTGCAACAAGCACTTTTACAGAGTCATTTTTAAACCCTTTTATCACATTCTCACGTTGGCGTTGCTCCATATCTCCATGAAGTCCGTTTGCGAGGTAACCTGCGTTTGAAAGTACGTTTGAGAGTCTGTCTACTTCTGATTTTGTACGACAAAACACAACCGCTTTTTTTGTCTGCTCAGAGTCCATAAGACGGATGATTGCATCATCACGCTCATGCTCATCGATTACATAGTAGAGTTGTTCAATGTCTGTATTTGTCGTTTCCCCTTGAGTGATAGAGATAAACTCAGGATCTTTCAAAATTCTTGAAGCAAGTGTTTTGATAGGTTGTGGCATAGTTGCTGAGAAAAGCAGTGTTTGACGGTTTGTTGGAAGGTATGAAAAGATTTCATTGATATCATCCAAAAATCCCATGTCAAGCATCTCATCTGCTTCATCAAGTACCACCATACTTGGAGCGAAATCATTAAGCATACCACGTTTAAGAATGTCAAGCATACGACCCGGAGTTGCAACAACGACGTTTGCACCACGACCAATAAGGTCAAGTTGGCGTTTGTATGAGCTTCCGCCATATACTGTTACCGTTTTTACACCAAGGTTTCTTCCATATTTGAAGATCTCATCACTTACTTGAGTCGCAAGTTCACGAGTTGGTGTGATGACTAAAAGTTCAACGCTTCCGTCAAGTTTCATGTTGTTAAGGGCAGGAAGACTAAACGCAGCAGTTTTACCTGTACCTGTGTGTGCTTGACCTACCATATCTTTGCCCGCAAGCACTACAGGAATAGCCTGTGCCTGAATCGGTGAAGGAACAGTAAAGCCCGCAAATTTTATACTTTTAAGTAGTTCTGGTTTAAGTCCGAGTGAATCAAATGTAATAAGTGGTTGTTCTTCAGTAGTTTGTGTTTCTTGTGTTTGTGCGTTTTCTTGCATCAATATCCTTTAATTGGCTTTTGTAGCCTTTGTATATATAAGGAGATGACGCAAGTTCTTTATTTGTGACTCAAATCTATCCAGGGCATCTTCCCCTTAAAATATTTGCCGAATTATAGCGAAATTTTTCTAAGTTTTAATTAAAATTATAAATGTTCTTCATTAGCTTAATTTATAATGTTACAATATAATAAGAAAAAAGTGAGGATTTGTGTGATGGATGAAAGGTATATGCTTTACTTAGCAGTTGCAGCACTCTTTTTGGGCTTTGTTTTTCTTTTGCTGTATCTCAAAGAACGCAGTGAGAAAAAGAGTTTACAGGACGAACTTACTGCGTTTGAAGAGCTGCAACAGGAGTATAAAACACTCGAAATAGACTACGCAGTGCTCAACACCCGTTATGAAAATGAGATACACTACTCAAAAGAGAAAATAGCTATGCTTGAAAACGCAAAAGCGGAACTCTCACGTGAGTTTAAAAATCTCTCAAACAGAATCTTTGAAGAGAAATCCAAACAGTTTGGTGAGCTCAACAAAGAGCAGATGGAACTGCTTTTGCGACCTTTTCGTGAACAGGTGCAAAACTTCTCCAAGCAGTCACGTGAGCAGTTTGAAGTAGATCTCAAAGAACGTTATCTGCTAAAAGATGAACTGCTGCGTTTACAGAAGATGAACGAACAACTCTCCCAAGAAGCACTCAACCTTACAAAAGCTCTCAAATCCGAGAATAAGATGCAAGGAAACTGGGGTGAACTTGTTTTGGAGAACATTTTAGAACAATCCGGTCTTCGTAAAGGAGTAGAGTATGAGCTTCAAGCAACACTCAAATCGGATGAGAAGAAAACCTACAGACCTGATGTTATCATTCATATGCCAGAACAAAGAGACATTATTATAGACTCTAAAGTCTCACTTGTCGCTTATGAGCGTTTTGTAAACGCAGAGGATGAAAGCGTGAAAAAAGCGGCACTGCGTGAGCATATAGCAAGTATCTCTGCTCACATTAAAGAGCTTTCCAAAAAAGAGTATGAAAAACTCGAAGGGGTGCATACACTTGATTTTGTATTGCTTTTTATGCCTATTGAGGGTGCATTTTTACTCGCCCTAGAAGAAGATGGGGAGTTCTTTAAACGTGCTTATGAGAGTCAAATACTTGTGGTCTCGCCATCAACACTGCTTGTGACTCTGCGAACTATAGAGCACATTTGGCGTACGCAAAGACAAGAAGAACATGCAAAACAGATAGCCAAAGAGGCTGAAGCGATGTATGACAAACTCGTACTTTTTGTTGAAGAGATGCAAAATATAGAAGCTCACTTAGACAAAGCACATGCTGCGTATGATAAAGCGATGAACAGACTCAGTAGCGGCAAAGGAAATGTGATAAAAAGGGCACAAAATATGAAAGAGTTGGGACTAAAGCCCAAAAGGGAACTTCCTCTAAAGAGCGAGGAAGTTTAGCAGGCGATGCCTGCTGCTCTGTTATGGACGTATCTTTTTGAGAGATCTTCCATTCTACTAGATACCCAAATGGCTACAGGCAGTGCCGCAATAAAGGCAAATGAGTAATCAGTATGAGTGAAATAAGAGAAGAGACTAAATACAGCAATGGGAATGACTACAAAAAAAAGTCCCACCATTAGCTTGATCTTTAGTTTGATTTTTGTTTCAAAATCTGATTTTAGGCCGATGACGCAGCCTAAAGGATTCTCTTCAAAGTGCTTGAGCTCTTTTTCAAGATTGACCTCTTGATGTCGTTTTTTGTACTCATCTTCAGTCTTTGAAAAAGTACTTTTTATCCTGTCACATAAAAATGTGTCCGTGGCATCAAGCCATAAGTTTAGTAAATTCTTCATAATGAATCCTTCTTCTAATTATCAAATTATAACATAATACTTTTTTCGTTATGATAATGAAAATATAATGAAAGGTGAAGGATGCAGATACAAACACGATACTCTTACGAAAAGAGGTGGACTCTTACAAGTGAAGAGGATCTTTTAAAAATCATCGCTGAGGAGGTGGGTGATGCCGATGTCAAAGGAACACTCACTTATATAAAAGAGGCGATTAAGGGTGGCAAAGAGATGAGTGTCGGTTCGTGTAAGTTTAGAAAAAACAGAGATGAGAAGGAGTAAAGGATGCCTACATACCCAGATATAGCAAAACTGCTTCTGCGTTTAACACTTGGCTTGCTGCTTTTAGCACATGGTATTCATAAGTTGATCCATGGCATTGACGGTGTAGAGAGTCTCGTTGTCTCTGCCGGATTACCGGCATTTTTGGCGTATGGTGTTTATGTTGGAGAGTTGATCGCTCCACTCTTTGTCATCTTAGGGCTCTATGGACGCATTGCATCAGCTGTTGTTGCGTTTAATATGTTGATGGCTATATACCTTGCGTATGGATTTCATCTCTCATTTACGAAGTATGGTGCTTTAAGTTTTGAAACGCCGTTATTGTTTTTTGTGTTGGCTTTAGTTATTGTTTTAATTGGAAGTGGAAAATATGGAGTGAACTCAAAGTAAAACCCAAAATTAAGGGTGTTTTACTTTAATGGTGGAGTTAAGACTCCAGCCGATGATGAGCATAAAGAGTATGACGCCGCCTGCTGGAAGGATGCCGTAAGTGTTGAGCAGATATGTAAGCCATAAAAGTATGGCACCAAGTGGTGTCGGCACACCTGTGAAGTAGTTCTCTACCTCTCCCGCATCTGCGTTTAGATTAAAATGAATAAGACGACGAAGCCCTGAAATAACATAGTATATACTCACTACAGCAGCAATAAAGAGCCAAAATCCATGAAGTGCTGGAGCATAAGAGGCTTGAAATATCAAAAATACAGGAACAAGTACAAAACTGAGAAAGTCCGCAAAACTATCAAGCTGTATGCCAAATTCATTGGAGAGATTATATTTTCTTGCAATTTTCCCATCGAAAATATCAAAAGCTCCACCTATCCATGCCAAAACAATGGCAAGTACAAAGTTGTTTTGTGTGATGAAGTAGGTTGCCATCAAGCCTGCTGCAATGTTTACAAAGGTAAAAAGGTTGGCAAGATTAAAATGAGAAGAGGGTGTCCATAAAAATTTCATAATGTTCCTTGTAGTAAATAATGTGAAATTATAGCAAATGTATATAAAAGTAAATTTTCTAATAATGATAACAGATATCATTATTAAGTATAGTCTAAGT
>JALUZQ010000274.1 GCA_027011725.1 Sulfurimonas sp.
CCATGTTCTTATGAGCAGTGTTGCGTTTAAAGAGAACATTCACAATGAAAAGACACTCTACAAATTTATGTCCAAAGTAGAAGACGCAAAAAATCTCCAACTCCTCTATCTGCTTACTTATGCGGACATCAGCGGTGTAGGAGGCGATGTATACAACTCTTTTAATGCAAAACTGCTACATGATCTTTATGTCAGTGCCCTAGAAGTTGCCCAAAATAAAGATAGAATTACCGATGCGAAAAAACGTGTCATAATAGAGACACGTGTAAAAAATCTTCCAGAGTTTAAAGAGCTCCCTTCACTTTTACAAAAGAAGCTGCTCTCTATTGAATCAAATCTTTTCTTTTTTAAGCATACACCACAAGACATCATTCATATTGCAAAACTTGCAAGAGAGACCAAAGAGTATAGTTTCAGTGTCAAAAATGATGGCTCTTTGAGTATTGAAATTTTCCGTAAAATTCCGCTCAATATTGGTTATCTTCTAGCTACTCTTGCCCATCTGCAAGTCGCTTCTATGGAGATTTTCACCCTTTTTGATGGTGTAAAATACTTTAAAATAGAGTTCATTCAAAATGTGGACTCTAATGTTTTAGTCGAGGTGCAAGATACCATTGACAACGCTTTTGATATGAATAGAGATGTTCCACTCAAAGCCGTAAGCATTAAAGAGAATGAGATTGCACTTGATTGTGAACACTCTCTCACGCATGCAGAGCTGACCATACACACAGCGAACCAAACAGGGCTCCTTGCCTACATTATGCATAAACTCGAAGAGATGCAAATAAATGTCATCACGGCAAAGATCCACTCGAGTAAACATAAAGTACGTGACAGCTTCTTAATAGAAAAACAAAATAAAGTATGCAATAATGTCGAAAACATTTACAAATCATTATCTAACAGTAAACAATAAGGAAGTTATATGTGCGGTATCGTAGGGTATTTAGGGAAAAAGAACACAAAAGAGATACTACTTGAGGGATTAAAAGAGCTCGAGTACAGAGGATATGACTCTGCGGGAATCGCAGTTTTAAGTGATGGAGAGTTTTCAAGTTTTAAAGCAGTCGGAAAACTTGTCAACCTTGAAGAGAAAACAAAAGAGTTCACCACAGACAAATTTGCAGCAGGCATCGGTCATACTCGTTGGGCCACACACGGAAAACCGACAGAGCTTAATGCCCATCCGCATGTGGGAGCAAGCTCTTATGTTGTACACAACGGCATTATCGAAAACTATGCCGAACTGAAAAAAGAGCTCCAAAACACTGGTGTCACCTTTTTAAGCCAAACAGATACGGAAGTCATAGTCCATCAATTTGAAAAGAACCAACAAGATGCTGCGAACAGTTTTGAAGCATTTAAAAAGACCATCGGTGAGCTTGAGGGTGCTTATGCTATTTTACTTGTCACAAAAGCAGAGCCCGACACTATCTTCTTTGCAAAAAATGGTTCTCCTATGCTTATGGGTATAAACGCAGAGAATGAAAAATACTTTGCTTCCTCAGATACTCCGCTCATTGGACAGTGTTCTGATGTAAATTACTTTGAAGATGGTGACTATGGCTATGTCAATGCTGATGAGATTGTTATCTTCGATAAAAGTGGCAACAAAAAAGAGCCACACTTTACAAAACTTGCAACAAACAAGCTCTCTGCACAAAAAGATGGCTACCGCTTCTTTATGGAAAAAGAGATTTATGAGCAAAGTACCGTCATAGCAGATACACTCCTTGGACGTTTAAGTGAAGATAGCGTTATTCTTGATGAGATAGACTCCTCATTGTTTGAAGGCATCAATGAGATAAAACTCTGTGCCTGTGGAACATCGTACCACTCTGCACTAACAGCTTCATATATGTTTGAGAGACATGCAAAAGTGAAAACTTCTGTTGAAGTCGCTTCTGAGTTCCGCTACCGCGAGCCAATTATGACAAAAGATACTCTTTTTGTCGTTATCTCCCAAAGTGGAGAAACAGCAGATACACTTGAAACACTTAAAATGGCAAAAGCAGCAGGACTGAAGACGCTTGTTATCTGTAATGTTGATAACTCTTCTATGGTAAGAATCGCAGATGCCAGCATCTTAACACGTGCAGGGATTGAAAAAGGAGTTGCTTCAACAAAAGCCTTTGCGACACAAGTCGTTGTTTTTTGGATGCTTTCTCTCTATCTGGCTAAACGCAACAACACACTCAGAGCAGAGGAGATTGCCGCACAAATCGCTGTCTTACGTGAAGTACCTAAAAGCGTCATCGTTGAAGATGCGATGCATGAGCGCATCAAGCGCCTCTCTAAAAGATATCTTCACGGTCATGGATTTTTCTTCATTGGACGTGATTTGTTCTATCCACTTGCGCTCGAGGGTGCGCTCAAGCTCAAAGAGATCTCTTACCTTCACGCTGAAGGCTATCCAAGCGGCGAGATGAAACACGGTCCCATAGCCCTTGCGGATCCTGAACTCTTTACCATTGCTCTTCTTCCTGAGCATCTTTTATATGAAAAATCACGCTCTAATGCAGAAGAGCTGAGTGCAAGAGATTCCACTATCTGTGCTATCTCTCCAATAGAGTTTGATAAAGCAGATGACTTCATAAAAACAAAAAAGCACAGCCACTATATGCTTGAATTCTTTGAGATGATGCTTGTTGTACAACTTCTTTCACTTGAGATCTCTGTGCGTCTTGGCAATGACGTAGATATGCCAAGAAACCTTGCAAAAAGTGTGACTGTAGAGTAGTTTTATAACAGATTAATCCTCACTACGATATCATTAAGATTACACCTAATCATATAAGTGGGGATTATGAATACAAAAACTAAACTTCTTCTGTTTGTTACAGGGATGCTTTTGATCCTTGGTATCGCTACCATTGTCAATGTCTCGCTGAACTTTCGAGAGTACAGCATAAAGAGTGCTACAGAAAAAGCAACGATGACAGCTGACATTGTTAAAGATGGTTTGACCGCACATATGGTCAATGGCATTATGGACAAACGTCAATACTTCCTCAATCAAATCTCCACAAACAATAATAAAATCAAAAAATTATGGATAGTTCGCGCTCCAAGTGTTATAAAACAGTATGGAGAAGGTTTCAATAGTGAAACTATACGTGATGAAATTGACAAAGAGGCACTCAAAAGTGGAAAAATTGTTGAAAAAATCACCGAAACAGCCGAAGAGACACTCCTGCGTGTCTCCGTACCCTACAATGCTACCGTATCAAACAGTATAAACTGTCTCTCTTGTCATGATGTCAAACAAGGCACAACACTCGGTGCTGTGAGTATGGAGTTTGACATCTCTTCTATGAGAAGTTCTGGAGTCTATACAATTTTAAGAATCTTGGCAATTAACCTCGTTTTTATCATTATTGCCCTGCTTCTCATAAACTACTTTGTCTCTCCATACATGAATCTTTTTGAAGACATGCAAAAAGGGATCAAAAAAGCCTACAGAGGTGATTTTACACATAAATTTACCACTAACATCAAGCAAGAAGCTCCAAGGGAAATTGTTAATCAACTCAATACACTTTTTAATAAAATACAAAGTGCCTTTGGAAATATAAAATACAATTTATCTACCTTTATCCCACAAAGTTGTATCTCATCTAGTGATCCTCTTCAAGAGGCAAAGACTATTATTGAAGAGCTTTCAGATATTTATAAATTTAAAAAAACAATTGAACTTGACACAACCAAAGAGATGGTTTATGAAAGATTTATACAAATTTTACATAATAAATTTAAACTCCACAATTTTTCACTTTTTGAGATAAATTCCACAAAAAACAAAATGTATCTCATTTACAATACAAGTGATAGAAATAGCTGTGATATTTCTGAAAATATGCCATATAACCAAACAGCTTACCTCTGCAGGGCATTTAGGACAAATGCAGAAGTTATCTCAAGTGATTTTACAAATCTTTGTCAGGAGTGTGAACACCATTCACAAGAATACATTTGTCTACCATTTAATATAAATGAGGAGTTTAGTCTTACACTGACCATACATTTCCCAAATAGTACTAATTTTACACAAATCAACACCTTTATCCCTAGCATTATAAACTATCTCGAAGCAGCAAAACCCGTCATAGAAAGTAAACTCCTCACAGATAAACTCCGTGAAAATTCTCTTCGTGATCCTATGACGGGACTTTATAACAGAAGGTTTTTAGAGCAATTCATTGATACTCTTGCAGGACAAGTCAAAAGAGAAGAGGAAAACTACAGTATTTTAATGCTTGATGTTGATTTTTTCAAAATGGTCAACGACACCTATGGGCATGATGTTGGAGATAAAGTTATTGTTGCCATTGGAAAAGTACTCAAAGAGAACATTCGTGAATCTGATCTTGCCATCCGTTACGGTGGAGAAGAATTTCTTGTACTTTTACACAATGCAAGTGAAGAGGGAACGCTAAAAGTGGCTCAAAAGATACATACTGCATTTGGAGAAATCATGTTTGACGTAGGTGATGGGGAAACGATGCAAAAAACAATGAGTATCGGCATTTCTATTTTTCCAAAAGATGCGGAGACTATTTGGAAATGTATCAAATGGGCAGATACTGCCCTGTATGTAGCAAAAACTACAGGACGCAATAAAATTGTACGTTATACAAATGAGATGTCTGAAAATAGTGAACTAAGATAAAAAGAAGAAGTTTGATGACATCTTTGAAAAGATGTCACTTTTAGAAGCTAAAGTAAATGTGGCTTAACTACAGCCACATCCTCCGCCACTACTTTGTTGTGCACCACCGGCAGAACCAGTTGAAC
>JALUZQ010000275.1 GCA_027011725.1 Sulfurimonas sp.
GTCAAAGACACTCTTTTCGCTTTCAATCTCAATGACAGGAAAGGCAACATCTTCGACCTTTTCAGAGCTTGAAATAATGGCTTTCTTTCCTTTTATAAGCTCACAAAATGTTTGCTTGTCCGCTTTTTTCAATGCTTGATAGTCAATGATATAGGCAATGGAGTTTTGAGGAAGATGTGAAATTTCAGTCAGTGCCTTTGAATCACTTAAAGAGATGAAGTGAATAGGCAGGTCTTGGGCTTTGGCGTATTCATAAGCAAAGGCATCACTGTACTTTTGAAAGTTTGAAGAGATGAAAACAGGAAGCTCTAAATCATCTATGGACTGCTTATGGTCAATAGATGAAAAGTTGTGTTCAAGATACTTCTCATAGGCCTCATTTCTGCGTTTGAGTTTTTCATAGTCTTGATAGTGGTCTATTTTTCTAATGAGTTCTTCTATCATAAAAGGTTTTAAAATATAGTCTTTTGCACCTGCACTGAGCGGCTTTGAGACAGTATCATTACTGATGTATGAGACCATTAATATTACGATAGAGTTTTTAAATGTCTCTATTACAGGAGTAAAGTCCTGACCGTTAATGTTGGTAGAGAGAAGCACAACATCATAGTTTTGCCCTCTGATTGCATCTTTGGTTGAGGTACACATCTCACAGTTGTGACCGAGTTCTCCAAGTTTTGTAGCAATACTTTGTGCTAAATATACTTCGTTTTCTATAATTAATATCTTCAAATTTTCTTCCAGTTAAAATATTTTAAATTTGCATTGCTTATCACGCCAACACCTTCTGCGCGACCAATAAATCCAAGTTTTTCGGTTGTTGTAGCCTTTACATTGACGCGAGCCTTGTCAATGCCGAGTATCTCTGCAATGACTTTTTTCATTGCGTCTTTATAGAGACTCAAACGCGGTTTTTGGGCTGCGATGGTAATGTCAACATTGATGATGACAAAACCGTAATTTGTAAGTTTGTCAACTACACGCTGTAGCAGCTCTTTGGAGTCAATACCTTTATATGTGTCATCATTATCAGGAAAGAGCATACCGATGTCACCCATTCCCGCTGCACCTAAGAGTGCATCTATGAGAGAGTGTAGGGCAACATCTCCGTCACTGTGCGCTTTAAAGCTGTAAGGCACATCAATTTGTACTCCACCAAGATACATGACTCCTCCATCTTCAAAGGCATGCACATCAAAGCCGTTACCACTCAGGGTATCTGATGAAGGTGGTGCTAAACAAGGGAGTTTGTTAAGGTCATGGATGTAGGTGATTTTATGGGCATCGTCATCTCCTGCAACATAGCCGCGTGAACCACCATAAGCGATAATAGCACTGCTTTCATCTGTAAATTCTTCTTGGGTATTAAGAGCTGCTTTGAGGATCTCTGTTTTGGAGAGTTGAGGAGTCTGGATGCGTTTGACTTTGTCTCTGTCTATGGTTTTGTCATCATAGACCATAGTATCTGTGACTTTAAGAAAAGGAACCACCGAGTCATACTTTGCTTTTTCTTTCAATATACGCTCTAAAAGTTCATCGGTGATACATGAACGTGCAACATCACTGACAAGTACATAGGGTGTATCAACAAGATTGAGTGCATTTCGTAACGACCGCTGTCTCGTAGAGCCGCCTTGAACAAATTCATAATCTGCATAATTTTGCATAAATGCAATATCATCTTCAGACGCAACAATGACAATTTTTTCAAATTGCTGCGTTTGGGAGAAGGTATCTGCTACAAATTGCCACAATGGTTTATGATCTATGCGTAACCACTGTTTTTTAACACCCATATCGAAACGATTAGAGCTGCCCGCCGCTAACAAAACAAGAGTTAAATCTGACAATGAGTCTCCTATATCTATCTAAGTGTTACGAAATTATACACTTAAAAAGCTTTTTTTTATCTTGAATGTGTAGATTAGTCACTTTGAAATTCAAATATTGCATAAAGAATCTTATCAATTACAAGGCTTTATATTAGATTAACTTTATTTGATTATATTTCCATCATATAAATAGATATAAAAGAGGAGAAACTATGAGATCTTCATGGGTAAAAGAGCGTGAAAATGATCCTGTGCGAACACAGATGTATTACGCTAAAGAGGGCATAATTACACAAGAGATGGAATATGTCGCAAAAATAGAAGATTTATCTCCTGAACTAGTTCGTAGTGAAATAGCTCGCGGTAGATTGATTATACCAGCAAATGTAAACCATACTTCGCTAGAACCAATGGCAATAGGAATCGCAAGTAAATGTAAAATAAATGCGAATATAGGTTCTTCTGCTATTGCTTCAGATGTAATGGGCGAAGTTGAGAAGATGGAAGTCTCACAACATTATAAAGCAGATACAGCAATGGACTTAAGTACAGGCGGTGATTTGGATGAGATTAGAAAAGCGGTTATAAACGCGTCTAAGATTCCTATTGGAACTGTGCCTATCTATCAGATTTTACATGATGTCGGGAATAAAATAGAAGATTTAACGATAGATGTTATGCTTGAAGTTTTAGAGCGTCAAGCAAAACAGGGTGTTTCGTACTTTACGATCCACGCAGGTTTCTTACTTGAGACGATGCCAAAAGTTGCAAAGCGTAAAATGGGAATAGTTTCTCGTGGTGGTTCTTTAATGGCAGCATGGATGATGCACTATCATAGAGAGAATCCTTTTTATACTGCGTTTGATGATATTTTAGACATTTGTGCGAAGTATGATGTTTCTCTTTCACTTGGAGATTCACTCCGTCCTGGTTGTTTGGCAGATGCTTCTGATGATGCACAGCTTGGTGAGCTAAAAGTGCTTGGAGAATTGACACTTCGTGCATGGGAGAAAAATGTTCAAGTAATGATAGAGGGTCCGGGTCACGTTCCTTTGAATCAGATTGAGCGTAATATGAAAATACAACGCGAACTCTGCCATGAAGCACCTTTTTACATTTTAGGGCCGCTTGTAACTGACATCGCGGCTGGATATGACCACATCTCTTCTGCTATTGGTGCAGCTGTTGGTGGATGGCATGGTGCAAGTATGCTTTGTTATGTGACACCAAAAGAGCACTTAGGTCTTCCAAACGCAGACGATGTTCGTGAAGGTATCATTGCTTATAAAATCGCTGCACACGCAGCAGATATTGCCCGTGGACGTAAAGGTGCGCGTGATATTGATGATGAGATGAGTGATGCACGTTATACGTTTGATTGGGAAAAACAGTTCGAACTTGCACTTGATAGTGAACGTGCTCGTGAGTACCATGATGAGACACTGCCTCAAGATGTATTTAAAGAGGCAGAATTCTGTTCAATGTGTGGACCGAAGTTCTGTTCTTATAAAATTACACAAGAGATCATGGATAACCCTGAAGCAATCGCTCAGATCGCGGCAGATGCAAAAGCAAAAGAGGCTGAAGAAGAAGCGGCGCTTTTAGCTTAAAGCTTCTTGTAAAAGAAATTGATTCTAAATAAGACAATATTTGTCTTATTTAGATATGATATATTTCGAGAATGAAAAAAATTTAATAAAGGAAAATATTAATATGACTGAAGAAAATGTAAAATCAGCACTTTCAAAAGTTATGTATCCGGGTTTTACCAAGGATATCGTAACTTTTGGTTTTGTAAAAGACATAGTTGTAAATGGTAATGATGTTAGTGTAACTGTTGACATTACATCAAGTGCTCCAGAAGTGGCACAACAAATTAAAGATGAAGCTACGGCTGAGTTGATGAGAGAAGGTGCAGAGAATATTACTGTAAATGTAAAAGCACCTCAAATGCCGAGAGAGAGTTCTTCACATGGAAAGAACATCGCACCGCAGATTAAAAACTTTTTAATGGTAAGTTCAGGAAAGGGTGGAGTTGGTAAATCAACTACATCAGTGAACATTGCTATTGCACTTGCACAGCAAGGGAAAAAAGTAGGTCTTTTAGATGCAGATATTTATGGGCCAAATGTACCTCGTATGCTCGGTGTTTCTGATGTAAAACCAGAAGTAAACGGTAACAAAGTACTTCCTATTAAAGCGTATGGCATTGAAGTTATGTCTATGGGTTCATTAATGGAAGAAGGGCAATCTCTTATCTGGCGTGGTGCTATGATCATGAAAGCGATCGAGCAGTTCTTACGTGACATCTTATGGTCTGAGTTAGATGTGCTTGTTATCGATATGCCACCGGGAACTGGTGATGCACAACTTACTCTCGCTCAGTCTGTGCCTGTAACAGCTGGTTTAACAGTAACAACTCCTCAAGGCGTATCACTTGATGACTCTCGTCGTTCACTTGATATGTTCAAAAAACTTAACATTCCAATAGCTGGAATCATTGAGAATATGAGTGGATTCATTGCACCAGATACTGGTGTTGAGTATGATATCTTTGGAAAAGGAACTTCTGAGCCTATGGCAAAAGAGTTTGACACTAAAGTTATTGCTGAGATTCCTATTGAGCCTGCTATTAGAACAGGTGGGGATGAAGGTAAACCTATCACTTTTGTAGCTCCTACAAGTGAATCAGCAAAACGCTACATGAAAGCAGCTGAGTCTATTTGGGAAACTATTGAAGAGATCAATGCAAATGGTGGAGTAGATAACCAAGCTGTTCAACCGACAACACCTCCGGGTGTAAGTGCATGTTCAACTGGTTCTGCCGGTGGTGCACAACAAAGTAGTGGCGGAGGATGTGGCTGTAGTTAAGCCACATTTACTTTAGCTTCTAAAAGTGACATCTTTTCAAAGATGTCGCCAAACTCCCTCTCTTTCCTTTTTTTATCTTAGTTCACC
>JALUZQ010000276.1 GCA_027011725.1 Sulfurimonas sp.
GTCTCTTACAAATATATAGTAAAAAATGCAACACTCTACAATGAGTCGCTTGATATATCACAAAGTATGACACAGTGTAAGGGTACCCCCGAACAAACACTCATTCTTCCAAGTCCTCGTGAAGATAATTTTCAAAAGCTGATAACGAAACACAAAGAAGAGTTTATAGAGTATATTCACCGACTCTCTCTTGATATACAAAGCAGAGATGTTACAACAAATCAACAAATGAACGCTACAACCATCGTCACACTCAAAACGACATGTTTCAAAGTCGATTTTAATGATACTTTTGTTAAAATTTCGCATCTAAAACAGCCTCAGGATTAGGACTTTCATTGAAAATTGCAATAGTAGAAGACGATATCAATATGCGTAAATCTCTTGAAATTGCAATGAGCGATTACCAAGAGTTCGAAATAGTTACCTTCAAAAACGCAGTAGATGCTCTCAAGAAACTCGACGACTCTTTTGATCTTGTAATTACAGACATCAATATGCCTAAAATGGACGGCATAGAGTTTGTAAAAGAGCTTGGCGGCAAATATGAAGTCATCATCATGACAGGAAACGCGACACTTAGTCGTGCCATAGAGTCCATACATCTTGGGGTCAAAGACTTTTTACTCAAACCTTTTGACATTGACACCCTTGTAGCTGCAATTGAGCGTGAGGCAAAAGTACAAAAGGTCAAAAAGAGTTCTGCGAAAAGAAGTAAGAACAAGACAGAGGAGTTTTTAGGCTCTTCAGAAGCACTCAGTAAAGTTCTTTCCATAGCGAACAAAGCGGCAAAAACGGATGCGAGCGTGTTACTTTTAGGTGAAAGCGGTGTTGGAAAAGAGGTCTTTGCCTCCTACATCCATAAGAACTCACCCCGTGCTAAAAAGCCTTTTGTTGCTATAAATATGGCTGCAATTCCTGAAAATCTCATAGAGAGTGAACTCTTTGGTTTTGAAAAAGGTGCCTTTACCGATGCACAAGAAGCAAAGGCAGGACAGTTTGAACTTGCAAACGGCGGTACGCTCTTTTTAGATGAGATAGGCGAGATGCCTTATGGTGTTCAAGCAAAACTCTTACGTGCTTTGCAAGAAAAAGAGGTCAGACGCCTCGGCTCTTCAAAAGCGACAAAAATAGACATCAGAGTCATCTCCGCTACCAATGCAAATCTTGATGAAAAGATCAAAAACGGAGAGTTTCGAGAAGATCTTTACTACAGACTCAACACCATTCCTCTACATATTCCTCCACTTCGTGAGAGAAAAGAGGAGATTTTGGCAATTGCAAACGCAATGGTTACACAAAATTGTGTAAAATACGGTTTTGAAATAAAAACATTTTCTGATGAAGCAAAAAATGAACTGCTTGCATACAACTGGCCGGGAAATATAAGGGAGCTTCTCTCTGTCGTTGAGCGTTCAGTCATACTGAGTGAAAACAAAGAGATACAAAAAGACGAGCTCTTTTTAGATACAAGAAAATAGGAGAAAATATATGAAAAAATACAATGTTGCAGTTGTTGGTGCAAATGGTGCTGTAGGTGAAGAGATACTCAGAGTTCTTGAAGAGATAGACTTTCCACTCGCAAAACTCACACCCCTTGCAAGTGCAAGGAGTATAGGCAAACAAGTAGAGTTCAATGGTGAACAGCATGACATTATTGAGCTTACTGAAGATGTATTTGAAAAAGAACAAGTTGAAATAGCACTCTTTTCTGCCGGTGGCAGTGTAAGTGCAAAATTTGCTCCTTTTGCTGTTAAAGCGGGTGCAGTGGTCATTGACAACACATCTCACTTTAGAATGGATGACGATGTTCCTTTAGTAGTACCTGAAGTAAACCCTGAAGATATCGCAATGTATAAGAAAAAAGGGATTATTGCAAATCCTAACTGTTCCACTATACAAATGGTACAAGCCCTCAAGCCACTTGATGAAGCATATGACCTAGTACGTGTTGATGTAGCTACATACCAAGCAACAAGTGGTGCAGGAAAAAGCGCAATGGAAGAGCTTGTGAATCAAATGCAGGCATTTTTCTCTTTTACACTTGATGAAGCTGAAGTAAAAGCATTTAACCAACAAATAGCACTTAATGTAATTCCTCAGATTGATAAATTCACTCCAAATGGCTACACAAAAGAAGAGATGAAAATGGTCAATGAAACGACAAAAATCATGCACAAAGAGATAGCACTGAGTGCTACTTGTGTACGTGTACCAGTTCTACGTGGCCATTCAGAAGATGTAACACTTACATTTGACTCAGAAGTGAGTGCAAATGAAGCAAGAGAGATTTTACGTAAAGCAGCAAATATCGTTGTCGTCGATGACCCTGAAAAAGAGCTCTATCCTATGCCAAAAGATTGTGTCGATGCAAATGAAACATTTGTAGGTAGAATCAGAGAAGACCTTTTTGCTAACAATATGCTCCATATGTTCGTAGTAGCTGACAATCTTCGTGTTGGTGCAGCTACAAACGCAGTAAGAATTGCACAAAAATGGATTGAAATGGAAGGGGAAGCATAATGCTTGAGAAACTTTTTGAAGGAGGGCTTTGGGGCTCTCGATTTATGGTACTTATGGCAGTGCTTTTTGGTATTGTCGGCGCTGTAGTACTCTTTGTAGTAGCATCATTTGATGTCTATGACACTGCAAAACTTGTGCTCGATACCTATGTCAACCATCACCACCCTGAACATTTTCATGAGCTTGTCGTGGGTGGAATCATCGGTGCAGTTGACCTTTACCTCATAGGTGTTGTTATGCTGCTCTTTGCTTTTGGTTTGTATGAGCTGTTTATCTCCGACATCGATATAGCGCGTGAGGACGAGGGAAGACAAAATAAAATTCTTGCTATCCACTCACTCGACCAACTCAAAGATAAAATCTCAAAGGTCATAGTAATGGTACTTGTCGTAGGGTTTTTCAAAAAAGTGGGTCTCGCAACATACGCTTCTCCGTTGGAGCTTTTGTACCTGGCACTCTCAATTACAGCTGTATCTGTCGGTCTCTATTTTTTAAGTAAAGTCGGGCACCATTAACGCTTATATGCGTAAAAATTTAAATTAGGAAATTATATGAGTAAAATATTTGTAGATGCATGTTTTGGCAAAGAGACACCATACACTCCGGTATGGATGATGAGACAAGCAGGTCGCTACCTTCCTGAATATATGGAAGTACGCGCAAAAGCTGGAGACTTCCTTAACCTTTGTCATAACCCTGAAATGGCGTGTGAAGTCACGCTCCAGCCTGTTGACATCGTTGGTGTTGATGCGGCTATTCTCTTTAGTGATATTTTAGTCATTCCTGATGAGATGGGAATGGATCTATCATTTGTAAAGGGTGAAGGTCCTAAGTTTTCTGATCCTATCAAAAATGAAGCTGATCTTGAGAGACTTATAGGCGGTGAAGAGGCTGCGAGCAAGCTAACATATGTTTATGAGACTATAGAGCTTATAAAAACAAAACTTGCAGATGATAAAGCCCTCATAGGTTTTACAGGTGCACCTTGGACACTTGCAACATACATGATAGAAGGGCAAGGAACAAAAACATATAATATATGTAAAAAGATGATGTACTCTAACCCTGAGTTACTACACAAAATTCTTAGAAAAGTGACAGATGTTGTCAAACTTTATATGGAAAAACAGATTCAAGCAGGTATCGATGTAGTACAGATCTTTGACTCATGGGCTGCGGCGATTGAGCCGGGTAAATATGATGAATTCTCTTGGAAATACATGGTGGAGATAGCGGAGTATCTCAAAGAGAAATACCCTCATATTCCTGTCATTATGTTTCCTAAAGGTATTCCTGCGTTTTTAGACAAAGTGTATGGGAACTTCGATGTATTTGGCGTGGACTGGTCAACACCAATGGCATTTGCAAAAGAGAAACTTGGTGAGAAGTATGTACTTCAAGGGAATATGGAGCCATGCCGTCTCTACTCTAAAGAAGCAACAACAGAGTGTGTAGAAGCAATTCAAGACATTATGCAAGGAAAACGTCACATCTTTAATCTTGGACATGGAATTCTTCCTGATGTACCAGTAGAGAATGCAAAACACTTCATTAATGAATGCCACAGAGTCAGTGGAAAATAACATTATATTTGGTCCCGTGAACTCACGCCGTTTTGGCATGAGTCTGGGCATAGACCTCTCCCCTGCGTTTAAACAGTGTAACTTTGACTGCCTCTACTGCGAGCTCGCACCGAGTGCTACGGTTGCAAAGCAAAAAAGTACTATTTCAGTTGAAAGTATTATCAGCGAACTCAAAAAACATCTTCATGACAACATAGACGCCATTACACTCACAGCAAATGGTGAACCAACGCTTTACCCCTACCTCAATGAACTCATAGATGAGATAGATAAAATAAAAGGCAATACTGCAACACTCATTTTGACAAACAGCGCTACCTTGGTCGATGAGAATGTCTTCCAAACACTGTTAAAGCTCGATGAAGTAAAACTCTCACTCGATGCTGTCTCGCACGATGTCTTTAAAAAAATAGATAGACCACATGAGAGCATAGATATAGAGCAAATAGTACAAAAAGTAAAAGAGTTTTCAAAAGTTTACAAAGGAAAACTCTACATAGAGATTCTCTTTGTACACGGACTCAACGATACAGACGAAGAGATAGCAAAGCTAAACGCAGTACTTCAAGAGATAAACGCAGTAAGGGTGGACATAGGAACAATTGACAGACCACCTGCGTATCCTGTCGAAGGTGTGAGTTACAAAGAGCTG
>JALUZQ010000277.1 GCA_027011725.1 Sulfurimonas sp.
GTGCATAAAGGGCATCGTGTATGTCTGCTCTTTTTCTATAGATGTTCCTAAAAAGTCATACGTGAGGTCGTTAAATGCAAATGAAGTTGTCGCAGCATCAAACTCCCAAAAGAGCATCTCTGACATCTTTGCTGAGAGTTCGAGGAGTTTTTGGTACTTTAAGGCACTCTGTTTTGCACGTATGTACTGGAGTTCATTGACCTCTTGTTCAAGAAACTTACTTCTGGTGAGTTTGTCTATTTTGTGTAGTAACTCATGCATATCTATGGGCTTTGTAAGGTAGGCATCTACTTTGAGCTCAATGGCTCTGAGGAGCTTGTCTGTTTCATTAAACGCAGAGGTAATGATGATAGGAATACAGCCATCTTCTGCTCTAATGGCCTCTATCATGTCCAAACCGCTAAGTTTTGGCATTTGAATATCGGTTATGACAATGTCAGGTTTTTTAGCTTGGTACTTTTGTAGTCCCTCTTCACCATTATATGCCATATCTACATGATGTACTTTTTTCTCTAGGAAGAAGAGAATCTCTTCTGCTATTTCGACATCATCCTCGACATACAAGAGATGTAATTCGCTTAGCACTGTGGCACCTTTATTTCAGGTTTTGGCTTGCCGATGTAGTAACCTTGAAGCAGATCAACTCCACATTTGATAGCCGCTTCTTCTATCTCTTCGTTTTCAACATACTCGGCGATGGTCTGCATACCAAGAGAATGTGCAAGTGCTGTAATGGTGGAGACAAGAATTCTGTCCTTTTTGTTTGTATCGAGATTTTTGATAAATACTGCATCGAGTTTAATGTAGTCGAAATCCATCTCCATAAAACGTCCAAAGTTTGAGTTGTCCATGCCAAAGTCATCTATGGCAATTTTAAATCCAAGGAGTTTCAGTGCACGCAGATGCTCCATTAAAATGTCACGTTGGAAACTCATTGTAATATTTTCCAAAATCTCAAAGGTTACATTTGTAGCCTTTATATTGTATTTGTTGAGTTTCTCTTCTACAAAGACTATAAAGGTCTTGTCGAGCAGGTCTCTTTGTGTGAGATTTATGGAGAAGGCTATATCTTTAGCACTAAAATACTCAAAACTTTTGTTAATGATGATGCGCGTAATCGCCGTAACAATCCCGAGTTTTTCTGCATTGTCTATAAAACTAAAAGGTGGGATGACCTGATCTTCATAGAGGCCTCTTGCTAGGACTTCATATTTGACTATTTTTTTTGTTTTTGAGTCCATAATAGGCTCGAAATAGGGGACTATCATCTCATCTTTGACGATTTGTTGTGTGATTTTCAACCATTTAATGCGTTCTTGCGACTCGTGTAACTCTTGGCTGATATCTTCATTGAAGTAGTAGTACCTGCTGCCAACCAATTTTGCATTCTCAAGTGCATACTCAACATCTATGAGAGGAAAGACTCTCTCTTTGATGGAGGAGACACCAAAAGAGAAGTTGATGTTTATCTCAAGACCTTCGACTGTGATGGATCTTGTGTCAAAGTAGCTGATGATCTGTTTACAAAACTCCTCTACCTCTTGCGTTGATCTTTTTTTACTTAAAAAGACGAAGTGGTCAGACTCTATTTTAAAGAGTTTAAAGTCAGAAGTTTCATGTTCGAGTAACTCTTGCGCTGCCGTTCGTAAAATAGCATTTGCTATGACTTTTCCATACTGTTTGTTGATGAGAGAAAACTGTGAAATATCGAGTAAAATAATGTATGTGTACTGCTCACTTGCAAGTTCTTGCAGTAAACCGACATAGTTTGGCAAGTCTGTTGCTGCATCATGTGTATAGAGGTACTGTACTTCTTCTGTTTTTTTGTTTACAGCTGCGTTTAGGTCTCTGTTTATCTCTTTTAGCAGCTCATTTTGGGTAGTGAGCTGGCTGCGCAGCTCTAAAACCTCTACTACTTTTTTTATGGATTGTATAAGTTTTTTGAGTTCAAGCGGCTTGAGCAGATAGGCATCGACCTGTTGGTTGATGGCTTCAAGCAAATAAGCAGGTTCATTAAACGCAGTGGTGATAATGACAGGAAAATGCTCATCTATTTCATGGATTTTTTTTATCATATCTATACCGTTCATAATCGGCATCTGAATATCTGTTACAACAAGATCAGGTTTATGCTCTTTGTAAAGCGCAAGACCCTCCTCTCCATCGTATGCTACATAGAGTTCTTTTACAAGAGGTTCTAAAAAAAAGACTATCTCTTCTGATATTTCCGGATTATCTTCTACATAAAGCAGACGGTATTTTCTTAAAATCTCGTTTGTTATTTCCATTAACAAGTCTCCCTTTTGAGCTCAATTATAAATTTTGCACCATCTGCAGTGTTGAGAACGCTTAAACGACCCCGCATATTGGTTTCAACAATGGTCTTAGACATATAAAGCCCAATTCCTGTCCCTTTTCCCTCTTCTTTTGTTGTGAAGTAGGGGTCAAAGATGTTTTGGATGATATCTTGAGGAATTCCCCCTGCATTATCTTCTATAGATATTATTACATTATTGTCATTATTTTCATCTTTAGAAACGATTATAGTTATTTTTCTTGCTTCTTTTTTATTTTCTATAAGTGCATCTTTGGCATTTGTGAGAATATTTAAGATCACTTGAGAGAACTCACTTGAGAATCCTCTGACACATAAAGAGTCATCTATATGCTGCTCAAAGTTTATCATATGATTCTCAAAGCTAGACTTTACCATATCCATCGTTGCGTTTAGTGCAGAGTGTACGGAGAAAATCTCCGCTTGTTTGTTTGGACGGAAGAAGTTTCTAAAGTCATCAATGGTCTGTGACATCGCTTTTGTCAAACGGTTTCCTTTTGCAACACTGCGTTTGATGTACGCTTCATCAAGCATATCCATCTCATAGGCATTTTCAATGTTTTGCAGCAGTAAAGAGAGGGCGTTGAGTGGTTGTCTCCACTGGTGGGCGATGTTTCCTATCATCTCTCCCATTGCAGCAAAGCGGGATTGTTGTATGAGCATTTGCTCCTGTTTTGCTCGTTTTTGTACCTCTTCTTTTACTCTTTTGTCGAGGTTTTGGTTGAGAACATTGAGCTCTTGTGTTCTTTGCTCAACCCTCTTTTCTAGCTCTTCGTTGTATGAGTGGAGTTTTTCGTTTGACTCTTTAATGGTATCTACCATCTCATTAAAGCTTTTTGCAAGTGTTCCTATTTCATCTTTACTTGTGATGTCCACTTTTGCATTCAAATCTCCTGCTGCGACTTTTTGTGCAGCATTTTTGAGAGAGATTATGGGCGTAACAAGCCATGATGTGAGAAAATAGGAGAAGACAAGAGAGAGTAAAATCGTGCCTACTAAGAGTAAAAGCGCCGTTATGTAGGCTTTTTGCATGGCATTCTCATACTCTTGCATAGAGTGACCTATGATGACCCAGCCCCATTTTATGCCATTAAAGTTGATAGGATAAGCATAGTTGTAAACCTCTTTGTCTTTGATAATAGAAGATTTGAAAATCTTCGCCTGCTCTTTGTCCTTTTGCAGTGCAGTAATCTCTTTTGGCAGTTTGTCCAGCATCTCCCAGTGCTTTTTTGTACTGACAATATTAGCCGTATCGTTGATTTTAGTCACTATAAGATAAAGAAGACCGGGATTGTTGTTGATGACTTTTGTGTTTTGCTCTACGATGAAACTATAATCTGACGTGATGATGGCATCTGATGCAACAAGGGTAATAGACCTTGCTATTGTCTTGGATTTGGAATAGAGGACATCAATGAGTGACTTTTTCTTATTTTCCAAGTAAAAGTAACTCAGTAGCAGAGAGAGAATACTTAAAGAGAGGGCTATGAGTATAAAGGTTCTTGTAAAGAGACTATATCTATTCATGATTGTACTTCGCTTGTAATTTTAGGTACTCTTTGTAGTAACTACGTAAAATGTCCATAGACTTTGGTGCTACTGTAGTAAAGTTTCTTAGTTTAAAAAGTGCTTTGACATTACGTCCTTTTGGTGTTTTGTCCAAGTCTGCAACACTTTGGCGTAACTTTACTCTGAGCTCTTTAGGTGTACCTGAGTGTATGAGCATAAGACCGGGCATATAAATTGTAGGGCTTGCTGTGAGTACGCGTAACTTTTTTTTGAGTGCAGGGTTGAGTTCTGCTGCCATCTTGAGTGTGGATTCGGGAACAATGCAGGCATCACATTTTTTAAAAAATGTATCGAGCAGGGCGGTAGAGTCTTTTTTTGTCAGATGGTAAGTACGTATATACTCTTTTGGTCGCTTATGCTGCGTTTGGAGCAACTCTTTTTTTAAAAAGAGTTTTGCCAGTATATTATCATTTTTGAATGAAATTGTTTTGTCTTGGAGGTCGGCTAAATTTGTTATGTTACTTTCATTTGATACTAAAAGCAGGAGTTTTTCCGGTACATCGTCATTTTTTAGTATTGCCCAAAACTCCAAAGTCTGTGCATCGAGGCGTTTCATATTTTGCAGGTAGTAGATAGCATTGAGACTGTACGAGTCAAGTTTATGGGTTTCATAATCTTCTAAAGCTTTTTGTGCATCATCATAGTATTTAATATCTAAGGTAACACCTTTTCGTTTTGCGATCTCATCGAGCCAGAGACGAAAAGCTATTTGGGCATCTTTGTACTTGAAGTAGCTTAGATCTTTTTTGAGATACCCCATTACCTGATCTCTCGCTTGGAGTTGTAAAGCAAAGAGAACCATAATGAATGATAAAAAGAGTTTCAAGTACATAAATGCTTTTCCTGATTATTTTTGTAATTCTTCTTCAACAGACTTTGCGACAATATAGTCTGCGTTTGCGTGTGCAAGGGCATTGTTGTACATTGCTCTGTAGTAAGCACCAAGGGTATAAGACTCTATGAGTTGTGCTTCAATGACCTCTTTTGTCTCAACCATATCCTCTTGATAGGCACGAGTGTTAAGATCTCTGTTTTGTGCTGCGGTTTTGACAGCTTTTGAGAGGATGTTGTACTGCTTGTAACTATTTTTCATCTGTAAAAATGCCTGTTTGACCTGCAGGGCAAGTGCATCTTTTAAAATGATCTGCTTCTGTTCGAGTTGGAGCTTTTCAAGACGGTTTTGCTCGACCTTGTTGCTTGTACGCATACCGTTAAAGAGTGACCAGTTGACTCCTACACCGATGGTCCATGAGTTTCTGTTCGTCTCATTGGTCATTCCGTAGTTGTAGTCACTGTAGAGATTTTGCGCACTTGCCATAAGACCGATACTCGGGTAGTAGTCACTTTGTGCCTCTTTGATCTTTTCACCGTTTATTTTTATGGCCATTTTAAGTGTTGTATAGTCAGGGTTGAACTTGTAAGCAGTATCTACAAGAGTTGCAAGCGTTTTACTCATTTTTGGCTCTTCAAACGCAGCGTCTTTGATTTGTACTGTGTCATTCCATGGAAGCCCCATTGCAAAGATGAGTGCTGCTTTTGCCATCTCCTCTTTTTGTTTTATCTCTTCGCTGAGTGACTCTATGAGCTCTACTGAGAGTTCACTACGCAGGTAGTCTGTCTTTTTTACATGGAGTGAACCTCCTTTGTAGAGTCGCTCTGTAAGATCACGCACAAAACTCATGCGCTCCTGCGTGTCAGAGGCAAGTCTGCTGAGATTTTCTGCAAGTTTTGCACCGTAGTAGTAGCGTTTTATGTCATGAACGACCTCGTTTGTCGTTCTTCTTTTTCCTTCAGCTGCTATGCTTTTTCCCATTTTTGCCTGATTGATAAGTGAGGTGATCTTTCCGCCTGTGTAGAGTGGGTACTGTAGCTGTATTTTACTGACGGCTATATCGCGTCCGGCTGTTTGAACGGACATACTTACAGGAAGTTCACTTGTTGTTGGTGTTGCGTTTGCAATAGCACCATAAGCGGTTGAGAGAGTAGGGTTCCCATCAACGGCAGCTGCTCCACTAAGACCATTGTACATATTAATGGTCTGTGTATTGTCTATTTTTGTCACACCTCTAAGTTCATACATAGGTGCTTTATCCATGCGCATTGCGTTTACACTTGCATCAAGGCTGGGGTAGTTTGCACTCATTGCCTGATTGTACATAGTGTCTGCTATTTTGATGGCAGTTTGTGAGACCTTGAGCTTTGCATTGTTTTGCAAGGCTATTTTAATGGCGTCATCAAGTGTTAAAACATGGTTTGCTCCATAGAGAGAACCGGCTGTTGTCAAGAGAAGCAGTGATTTGGCGATAAAGTGCGTTTTTTTCATTGTTGTAGTTTTTCCTTTTTTTGAAGTTCCAGATAGTCATAGTAAAGATTCTCTATGGGTTTAAGATCACTCACCTTTGTTTCAATGACGGCATCAGTTCTAAATATATCAAGTACCTGTTTGCCTTTTTTTGTGTTGTTAAGGTTCATTGCAAGACCTTTTATGTAGTGTAAAAAGTCTGGATCGACGGCCTCTGTAAAAAAACCAAAATTTCCTGCGCAGTAGTTTGTGGTCTGTGCTATATAGAGAGTGTGTGCTATTTGGGGGTTGAGTTCTGCTGCGAAGCGAAATGTCTTTTTCATAATGATTGTTGCATCGACCTTGTGAAAAAAGAGATCGAGCAGTGCTTTGTAGTTTGTGCGTTTTGGCGAAAAAGTGATTTTTGTGTGCTTATTGTTCTTTAAAAAGAGATACTTCGCATAAATAGTAGCCAGCTCATTTCCTGCCAGGTAGGCTATGCGTGGATGCTCCATCGCAAGAAGATCTTCTATTGTCTTAGCTTTTTGCAGTACAAGTATAAGGTTCTCATCACTGCGGTTTTTTGAACCGCCTGTAAAGCCATCTTGCAATTTAGAGAGGTCAAAGTACTTGATGTAGGCGATGCCATAAGCAGAGAGGTATTCCGCTTTTCCTTCCTTGGCTGCTTTTGCAAGCCCTTTATCGTTATAAAAAGAGAAAGTTGCTGTATTGTTTGAGTCTTCAACGAGTTGTTGTAACCAGATATTTGTAGCGATGGTAACATCTTTTGCGCTAAATTGAAGCATAGCCTCGTTTGAGTAGCCGACTTCGAGGTGTCTTGCGTATGTGTTTGTAGTGAACAAAAGTAAACTAACGAATATGAAAAGTTTAAACATAAAAAGATAGTACTTAAACGAGCGCATGATGTCAATGATATATATCAAGAAGAGAGGAGGGGAATTGCACCTAAATATAAGGTGCAATAGTAAGTTTAGTGAAGATCTGCGTTTAGTTTGATCTCTCTTGTTGAGCGAGAAGCTGTGATTTCACCTGTGAGAGAGTTTTGTCTGTAGTGGATGCCATAAAGACCTGCAAGTTGTTTTCCTTTGAAAACTTCGCCTTCCATTTTCATGTTTGTGTTTACTTCCATGATTTTTTTGAGCTCTTCTGGGTAGATGGCAATTTTTGTTCCCTCTAAAATAGCAAGTCCTGCATCGATGATACAGCCATCACCTAAAGGAATACCACAAACAGAGTTTGCACCTAAAAGACAGTTTTTCCCAACTGAGATAGGGTTACCATCAGTTCCTGAGAGTACACCAAGAATAGAAGCACCACCACCAACGTCTGAGCCGTCACCAACAATAGCAGAAGAGCTGATACGCCCCTCAACCATACTCACGCCTGTTGTTCCTGCGTTGAAGTTGATGTATGAAGCACCCGGCATTACTGTAGTACCAGCTGCGAGTTGCGCACCAAAACGAACTTTACTTGTATCTAAAATACGAGTGTTGTCTGCTGGAATGATGTGTTGTAAAAATCTTGGGAATTTATCTACAAAGTCGATGTGTGGGAACTCGTTTGCAAGTTTGAGTTCTATTTCAAATTCACGAAGATACTCAAGCTCTATGGGCTGGCCATTTGACCATGCAACATTTGGAAGTGCGCCAAACGCACCGTTTAGATTGATTTCACGAAGACCTACTTTTGCAAGAGAGATTGCATAAAGTTTCAGGTACGTAGCTTCTACAGATTCTAACGGTGCATCTTCAAAAATGAAACATACTTTGAACTCACCCTCTAAAGAACCGTTGTTGATGATTTGAGAGTAGAGTGCTGAGACTACTTGGATGTTCTTATGTGCATCGCCATGTGCTTCGTCTGAGTAAGGTGTAAATGCGTTAAGACAATCTTTTAAGAACTGTAGGTTGATGTTACATACGACTTCATTTTGAGAAAAATCTACCTCTACGCCTTGCTCTTGAAGCGCACGGATAAAAATAGCCGCACTACCGAAGTTCTCATCCCAGTTTACTACAGGATATGTCGCTTGAAGTGATTTGTCTACATTTAACTGACCTAGATCGACTCTGGCAATACCAAAAGCTAAAGGGTCTTTGTAGTTTGGTGTTGTTGTTTTAATATCTTCTATAAGTGCTTTAAAAGCATCTGTTGTTTCGATGATTTGCATTGAATTCTCGCTTAAGTAATTTTGTGTGCAATTATACTTAAAAACTCCTAATAAGATTTTAAGTACAATGATAAAATACAAATTAAAGAATAGATTATGAATAAATGGCTTGAACTTTTAAAAAATGATGATTACCTCGGTATTAAAAAATACATCAAATCGGGTGGTGATTTGAGTGAGACGAATGAGGCAGGGGAGTCGGTACTTGCCTGTGCTTTGCGTGCACAGTGTGACATGGAGACACTTATGCTGCTCATAGAGAGCGGTGCAGATATATTTGACTTCGATGATGAGGGTGTGAGTGTTTTTGATATGGCTGTGACCTATGATAACAAAGAGATGGTACGCTACCTTATAGAGCAGGGAAAAGATATCAATGAGACAACACGTAAAAGCAGGTTTACAGCTTTAATGGCTGCGGCGTGTTACGGGCGTGTAGAAATAGCAAAAATACTGATAGAGCATGGAGCAGATCAGGAGGCGAAGGATTCAAAGGGATTTACGGCTGTGGACTTTGCCAGAAAAATGAATAAAAAGAGCATTCTCGAACTCTTTGAGTATGATGAGAATGCCCCTAAAAATACTGCGTACGCACGATAAGGTTTAGTCGAAAAACTTACCCTGTTTGGAGTGGTCTAACGGTTTGCGCTTCTCTTTGGCAAGCCAATCTTGCAAGAGTGACTCTACGACTTTGCTGAGGCTCATTTTGTAGCGCGACCTGGAATATTTCATAGCATCATCCCATGTTGCTTTGTCTATTAAAAGACTTCTTGTAACTTCATCTTTTGGTTTCAACTGTTTCTTCTTTCATATATGATTTTCAGGCTTTAAAAGCAATAATAGTTCCATAAAAGAGCTGTTTCATAGTACTTCATAGGGAATGTTTTTCTCCTTGAGTGCATCTTCAAAGAGTTGAAAATAGCTTGAAACTTCTTCTTCATTTTCCCCTGCGAGTGAGAACTCTACATTTGGTTTGTTCTGTATAAAAATAGGTAAAGATGAGAGTTCAATATGTGAGGGCACTTTTTGCATTGTTGAAATAAGAGTGTTCTCACTTGTTTTAGCTTTGAGTGTTTTACGGTGCTTCTTTTTTGAGTGAGAGAAGTTTTTCTCTATGGCAGCTTGTAGCATCGGATGTGCCATTGATGGAAAACCGGGAACGAAAAAGAAGCGATTATCGAGAGCAAAACCTGACATATTGTTTACAGGGTTGTGCAAAAGGGCTGCGTTTGGGGGAAGGTCCGCCATATGAATACGGTGTGGATAGGCTTCATCGCCGAACTTCTCTATGATGTCTTGCTTAAAGCGTTCATGGGTCACGACTTTTGCATCTCGAAAGACCTCTGCAGCGATTTCACGTGTCAAATCATCAGGTGTAGAGCCGATACCGCCAAAAGAGAACATCACTGCGTTTGGATCTTCTTTTATCATACGATAGGTACGTCTCATAAGCTCTTTATCATCTTTTATCACAAAAGAAGCGAAGAGTTCATGCCTATACTTTTGCAGCTCTGCTTGTAGAAATGAGAAATGCTTGTCAACTCTGCGTCCATTGAGTATTTCTGTGCCAATTATTACTGCATAAAAATTCATAAGTCACTCTTTTTTATTTTAATTATAGTATTATTGCATAAATATTTTACAAAGGCAGATAATATGTCGCAAATAGCAAAACTAGAAGAGTTACTGACAAAAAGTGTTATTCCTGACATCAAAGACAGACTCGATGAGATCTTTGAAGAGATAGCAGGAAACAAAGAGGCAACAGAAGATGCAAAAGAGGAGATCGAAGAGCTTCGTGAATTTAAAGCTGATCTTGAAGATGTTTTAGAAGACATTAAAAATGGTGATATGGATGAAGAAGAGGCAAAAGAGCTTGTCGATGACATCTTAACAGCGCAAGAGGGCAATGAAGAAGAAGATTTTGGATTTAAAGAAGAAGAGAAGTAAGGAGAAAATATGAGAATAATTTTACTAGGAGCACCGGGTGCTGGAAAAGGGACACAGGCACAATTTTTGACAAAAAAATATGACATTCCTCAAATCTCAACAGGAGATATGCTCCGTGCTGCCATAAAAGCAGGTACAGAGATGGGAAAACTTGCAAAAGAGGCGATGGATGCCGGTAAACTTGTCACAGATGACATCATCATCGGACTTGTAAAAGACAGAATTGCAGAGGATGATTGTAAGAATGGTTACCTTTTAGATGGTTTTCCTCGTACTTTGCCACAAGCTGATGCTGTAACAAACGCAGGTATTGAAATAGACGCTGTTATTGAGATAGATGTACCTGATGAAGAGATAGTAAAACGTATGAGCGGACGCCGTGCACACCTTGCAAGTGGAAGAACATACCACACTATTTACAACCCGCCAAAAGTAGAAGGCAAAGATGATGTAACAGGCGAAGATTTGGTTCAACGTGATGATGACAAAGAGGAAGTGGTACTTGACAGACTCAAAGTCTATCATGAACAGACTGAACCTTTGGTAGATTACTACAAAGCACAGGCTGCAAAAAACCCTAAACTAAAATATATTACAGTAGATGGAACAGCAGACATTAAAGATGTTGAAGATGCCATCGTTTCAGGACTTGAAAAGTAGTAGTAGAATGAATGGAACTGCGTTTAAACGCAGCTTCATTGTATGAAAGTTAAATTTTAGAGTTTATGAAACTCTGCATCTCAGAGACTATTTGTTCAATAGTCCCCTCACCAGAAATCACTTTTAAAAGACCTTTTTTTGTATAGAAATCTCTAATAGCAGCCAAAGGTTCAAGATAGACGCGCATACGGTTGTTAAAAACTTCATTGTTATCATCTGCACCACGGGCACGACCAAGAACACGCTCTCTAGCAGTCTCTTCACTTACCTCTACTTCGATGACTGAAACAAGCTCAATATCATCATGATTTTGCAAGTATTTGTCAAGTTCCATCATCTGCTCGATACTACGAGGATACCCATCAATAACGACAACATCTGTTTTTGCAGAGGCAATGGCACTTGTAATGGTCTCTATAACAATCTCTATAGGAACGATTTCACCTTTTGAAATGTACTTGTCTATCTCTTGACCACGTTTACTGCCTGATGCAACTTCTGCACGAAGCATATCACCTGTAGAGAAGTGAGAGATATTTTCATTGTTTTGAGCGATAAGTTCAGCATCGGTCGTTTTACCGGAGCCGGGAGCTCCGATGATGAGAAATAACTTTTTCATTACGCTTTTACTTGTTCACGCAGTCTGATGTGGAGATCGCGAAGCTGTGCATTGTCAACTTCTGATGGTGCATCCGTAAGTACACAAGAGGCTTTTTGTGTTTTAGGAAAAGCAATGACATCACGGATACTAGATTTTTTAGAGATAAGCATCATAAGTCTGTCAAAGCCAATAGCAAAACCACCATGTGGCGGCGCACCGAATTTAAGAGCATCAAGTAAGAAGCCAAATTTCTCTTGAGCCTCTTCCTCTTCAATACCAAGAAGTTTAAATATCTCCTCTTGTACCTCTTCTTTATGAATACGGATAGACCCGCCACCAAGTTCAGTACCATTTAAAACGATGTCGTAAGCAATTGATTCTATCTCTTCTACATCATCTTTATCTGTATCTTTTGGTTGTGTAAATGGATGGTGAAGTGCTTTTACGCGACCATCTTCCACTTCAAACATTGGAAAGTCAACAACCCATACAAACTCATAGGCATTTTCATCGACAAGGTTCATCTTTTCATGCTCTGCTATGAAGTTTCTAAAGCGACCCATATAGTCCCACACCACTTTTTTCTCACCGGCACCGAAGAATACGACATCGCCGACTTGCATATCAAGTCTCTCTGTAAGTAGATTGATGTCATCTTCTGTGAAGAATTTGATAAGCGGACCTTTAAGACCATCCTCTTTCATTTGGAAGTATCCAAGACCTTGTGCACCAAATTTACGTACGAAATCTTCAAAACCTTTCATTTCACGTTTTGAAAATACTAAGTCAGCCCCCGGAACTTTCAGTGCTTTTATACGGTTTTTATGTGGTTGTTGCGCAATTTTAGAGAAGATCTCATTGTCACATCTCTCAAAAATGTCAATAACATCGACCATCTCAAGACCATAACGAAGGTCTGGTTTGTCTGAGCCATATTTTTCCATCGCTTCTTTATAAGTAATACGGTTAAATGGTGGTTTAATATCAATGCCACACGCTTTAAACATACCCTCTAGTAGATCTTCTGCTACTTTTATGACATCCTCTTGGTTACAAAAACTCATCTCGACATCTATTTGAGTAAATTCAGGTTGTCTATCCGCACGTAGATCTTCATCACGGAAACATTTCGCGATTTGGAAATATCTGTCAAATCCTCCGACCATTAAAAGCTGTTTGAAAAGCTGTGGTGATTGTGGAAGTGCGTAGAACTCTCCATTGTGTACACGAGATGGTACAAGGTAGTCTCTTGCTCCCTCTGGAGTAGATTTTGTAAGAATCGGTGTCTCAACTTCTAAGAAACCGTTTGCATCAAGTACGTTTCTTGCTGCAATCGCTGCTTTTGAACGAAGACGGAATACTTCATACATATCAGGGTCACGAAGCTCCAAGTAACGGTACTTTAAGCGAGTCTCTTCACCAACATTTTTGTCACCAATGACAAAAGGAACCGGTGCAGATTTGTTCTCGATGATAAGCTCATCTACTACGATCTCAATAGCACCTGTCTTTAGACGTGGATTTGTAAGACCTTCTCCACGAAGACGTACCTTTCCTTTTGCAATGAGTACATACTCATCACGCACATTGTTTGCCACCTTATGCGCCTCTTGAGAGTCTGCAGGGTCACAAGTGAGCTGGATCAAACCAGTTTTGTCACGTAAATCTATGAAAATAATTCCACCGTGGTCACGATAGTTATTCGCCCAACCGGTGAGAACGACATCTTCTCCAACATTTGTTTCATTTAAATCTGTACAGTAATGAGTTCTCAAAATATAGAGTCCTATATAAATAATTTTCGCGATTATACCTAAATATAGTATAATTGACAAAATTATTCACTAAATGAGCAGACTTGAAAGCAAAAACAATACAAAAGGTAGGTGTGGTTTTACGCCCCTCGACACCTGAACTCAAAGAACATTACTACACTTTAGAAAAGATCTTTAACAAGCATGGCATAGAAGTGCTTTTAGACAGTATAAGCGGCGGTATGATAGGTGTGATGGGCATGGAATTTGATATATTATGTGAGAATTCTGATGCTATTGTAACGCTTGGAGGTGACGGTACGCTCATCTCCGCTGTGCGTCGCTCTTTTAAGTATGACATTCCTATTTTTGGTGTCTATGCCGGTTCATTAGGATTTTTGGCAGATATAAACTTCGATGAACTTGACAGCTTTGTCGCCAAGCTTGTAGCAGGGCAGTACAGAGTGGATGAGAGAGCTATTTTAGAAGCAACATTTAAACAAAATGGAAAAGATGTCAACATTTACGCTTTTAATGACATTGTTTTAACACGTCCCTCTGTTTCAAATATGATACACATAGAGACGCTCGTAGATTCAAAAGCCTTTAACACCTACTATGGTGATGGTGTCATAGTCTCAACTCCAACAGGTTCAACAGCATACAACCTCTCAGCCGGTGGCCCTGTTTTGTTTCCTTTGACAAATGTTTTTGCACTTACTCCCATCTGTCCACATTCACTCACCCAAAGACCTGTGGTATTACCCGGAGAGTTTTCCATAGAGATGAAAACACCGCAAGATAAAGCACTGGTTATCATAGATGGACAAGACAAACATGAACTCAATATTTCCGAGAGTATACATATACAATTAGCGGAAAAAAAGGTCAAACTGATTCATAGAGATGAGTTTAACTATTTTGATGTACTCAAAGAAAAACTTAATTGGGGTGAGTAAAATCGTAACATAAATATTTTTCATTTTAAGCTATGATAACATTTATTGTTTTTATAAGTGTATAATGCTATAAAAGAAGTTTTGTCTTTTACAGGACAAAGAAAAAGGTAGCCAAAATGAAAAAAATAATAGTAGCCGTCGGAGTACTCTCTGCACTTGCATTCCAAGGATGTGACCTTAGTCAGGTTCGTGAAAAGATTCGTGAACGTCTTGCGTTTGATGACAATAGAACAAAAGTTATTCCGATTGACTCAAATATTGATTTTGGCTTAGAAAATGGCATTTTGTATTATGCTGATCCTAAAGTTGAAGAGAATGGACTCAATAGAGTTCTACGTATTGATGATAATAATATGACCTATACTGATGTAGCTGTTGCAGGAAAAAATCCTCACTCAATAGACAGAGCCGGTAAGACAGATAAGTTCTATATCCGTACTCAGGATGATTACTCATTTGATGTAGTGAATTTCAAAGATGGTACCGATAAGACCATACCGCTCGAAGATGCAAGCCGTGGCGTTTTAAAACATAAACCAAGAGCTATTGGTGCTTATAATGATAAGTATAAAATTCAACTGCTCTCAGGCAGAGATATGCCGACTATTGATGTCATAGATGTAAATACAGATACGGTTTTGGCAACGCTGGGTGATCAAAATAACTCTATAGTAATTACGACAAACGCAGGTTCTGCAGCAACTGGTCATTCAATGTGGTTTGATGAGGATCATTTTGGACTTTTAGACAGAGCAAATCGTCTTATTCGCCTCTATAAAGTAGAAGACAACAATGGCACGCTTGCTTTCGTACATCTTCAAGATCTAAATTCTACTATGCCTGTACATGCACTTGAGAGAGTAGAAAATGCAACGATTAAGACTGATGGGCATATTTTCTATGCAATGGCTGATGGTGATGTAAACGCAGACCCTGTCATAGCGCCAAGTGTATATGAAGTAGTTTTCAATGATATTAATGAAACACTTTGCATTGCAAATGAAGTCGTGTTTAATGAGAGTAATGCAACTGTAGATGGTGTGAAACCGACAACGCATCAT
>JALUZQ010000278.1 GCA_027011725.1 Sulfurimonas sp.
CTACATCAATGGAATGAGTACATCTCTGCCGCCTGATGTTCAGCGCGATATGATCCACTCGGTCAAGGGGATGGAAAATGCAAAAATTGTGCGTTACGGATATGCCATAGAGTATGATTTTGTTGACCCGCGTGAGTTAAAACACTCACTTGAGACCAAAAAGATAAAAGGGCTCTACTGTGCAGGACAGATTAATGGGACAACGGGCTATGAAGAGGCAGCCGCGCAGGGAATCATGGCAGGTATAAACGCAGCTTTGTCTCTAAAAGGAAAAGAGCCGCTTATTTTACGTCGTGATGAAGCTTACATCGGTGTTTTGATTGATGATTTGGTTACAAAAGGGACAAATGAGCCGTATCGTATGTTTACAAGCCGTGCAGAGTACCGACTGCTGCTGCGTGAAGAGAGTGCCGACACCCGTTTGGCACACTATGGACATGAACTCGGACTTGTTTCAGATGAGTTTTATGAAAAAGTACAGACAAAAGCACAGCAAATAAAGTATGGTGCCCAGTTGCTTGAGACGACACGTTTCACACCAAACAAAGAGTTCAATGCCCTTTTAGCCTCTATGGATGAAGAACCGCTCAAAGATGTCTCAACGGCGCAGCAGCTTGTAGCGCGGAAAAGTTTTACAGTGGAGAAGATGCTTAAAATCGTTCCGGAACTTGAGAAATTTGATGACTACATCAAAGAAGAGATACTTGTTGAAGGGAAATATGCCCGTTACATTGACAAGCAGAGCGAAGAGATAGTACGAATGAAGAAATACCTCAAAATTAAAATACCTGAAGGTTTTGACTTTACAGGTGTGAGTGGTCTCTCAAAAGAGGTGCAGGAAAAACTCGCAGAGTTTAACCCTCCAACGCTTCAAGCGGCGATGAACATCTCGGGGATTACACCCGCAGCTATTGAGATACTGCACATTTACATAAAAATGGCGGCAAGAAAATCATGAGAACTTTTTACTATGTGCATACGGGACACAGAATAGGACTCGATAGGTTTCGTCGTGCAGCAGCGATTTTAAATGCTTTAAAAGATGAAGATATTACCCTGCTTACGAGTGATTATAGAATTGCGCAAGAGGCTCGTAATTTTGGTATTGAGAAGAGTGTGGGCATTGATGTGGTTAGAAATATTCCACAAATCGCACATAATGGAGATAAGCTCATCTTTGATTCAGATGAGGCGAATCCTATTATGCTTGAAGATATGCGTGAATACTTTTCTGCGTTTATTCGCATCAGTGATAACAAAGATGACAGCAAAGCAGACAAAGAGTTTCTCATCTCTCCTTATCTTGAGGGTGAGGGAATATGCAATGCCATTGTTGTGCATGACAAATACTTTGCTGCGTTTGAGAAGAGTGTGGAACTGAGTTACTTCTTTGGTGATGACGACTATGAAAAAGACCTCGAGAAGCATTTTGATTTTATAGAAGGGCTCAATCCGCATCTACAACTCGGCTTTTACTACTTTTTAGATTATGAAGATATGCTGAGCAAGAAGTTTGAACATACTTTTGAGTTTGAAGAGTATGATGAAATGATACAAAGCTCCAAAGTTCTTCTTACTGCTTCACCACAGGCTGTTTTAGACTCTCTTGCAGCAGGTGGAAAACCTGTCTATTTTCAAAGAGAAGATTATACTCAAGAGTTCCTTCCTCTTTTTGAGCGTTTGGGTGTGCCAACTATTTTTGACTATAATAAAGAGATGTTAAATAGTGTTTTATCTAATATTAGTGATATAAAATATGAAAAACTAGCCCCAAAAAGTAACAAATACTCTACGTTTATAAAAGAAAACTTAAATTTATAATTAATTAAAACTTATTTGGTATATAATAAGAACTGAAAATTCACAACAGGTGAGAAATTATGAAAAATAGTAGCCGTAGAGGTTTTATGGGAAAAGCATTTGGTGCTGTAGCAGGCGTTGGTGCGGTAGCTTCTTTGTATGCGATGAAAAAGACATGGGATCCGTTACCAAGCGTTAAGGCAGCTGGATTCACTACTCTTGATATGTCAGCATATAAAGAGAATGAGCTAGTCACTGAAAAATGGAGAGGGAAACCTATTTTCGTTTTAAAGCAGACTGCAGAGATGGTTAAAAAAGCACAAGCAAATCCAAAAGATATGGATAGACTTATTAAAGTCGGTGATGCACATTTTATGGTTTGTGTTGGCTTATGTACACACCTTGGTTGTATTCCGGGATATAATCCGGATGAGCAAAGTTTTCTTTGTGCTTGTCATGGTGGTATGTATGACTTTACTGCTGAAGTAACGAAAGCTCCACCACCACGTGGACTTGATATTCCTCCGTTTAAAATTGATGGTATGAAGTTAGTTCTTGGTGAAGAAGGTCCTGAGTATAAGAAGATGCTAGAATCTGGCACAACTCTTAAAGTATAGGTAAAGGAAGATAAATGGCACATTTTACAAAAGCTACAAGTCTTCACGACTGGTTAAATCAACGTTTAGCGATTGATACACTCCGTCGTGTTTTGGCAACAGAGTATTGGATTCCTAAGAACATAAACTTTTTATGGGCAATGGGAATGGTTTTGGCGATTACTTTTGGACTTTTATTAGTCTCGGGTATTTTTCTTTTAATGTATTATCAACCAAATGTTGATTTGGCATTTGACAGTGTTAACTACACGATTATGCAAGAAGTTGGGTATGGTTGGCTGTGGAGACACATTCATGGTGTAGCTGCATCTGTAGTATTCCTTATCATCTACATCCACATGTTTACAGGTATTTACTACGGTTCTTACAAGAAGGGTCGTGAGATGATCTGGATCTCAGGTATGCTTCTTTTTGTTGCATTCTCAGCTGAGGCATTCTCAGGTTATATGCTTCCATGGGGACAAATGTCTTACTGGGCTGGTATGGTTATTACTAATCTTTTTGCTGGTGGTTCACTCCATGCAGATGGTCTTGTTGAGTGGATTCGTGGGGATTATGTTCCTGCTCAAGCATTCTTGAACCGTTTCTTTATGTTGCATGTATTGCTTATTCCTTTAGCAATTTTAGGTCTTATCGGTTTACACTTTGGTGCACTTCGTATTCCACACGTAAACAACCAAGATGGTGAAGAGATCGATTTTGATGCAGAAGCAAAAAAATATTTAGCAGGTGACAAAGCGCACTCTAAAGTAATCAGATTTGCAAATGACTTTATGTCAAAAGATATGATGGTTGTCGGAATTTATTTGATCTTCTTCTTCTATCTTGTCTTTTATCATTATGATTTCGCAATGGATCCGGTAAACTTTGACCCAGCAGATGGACTGAAGACTCCAGCACATATCTATCCTGAGTGGTACTTCTTATGGTCTTATGAGATCTTACGTCCGTTCTCTACTGATGTTGGTCTAATTGCCTTTGCATTCGCACAAGTGATTTTCTTCTTGTTACCATTCTTGGACAAAAGTCCAAACGCAGTACCTGCATCACGCCGTGGTCTGTTTAAATACTGGTTCTGGGCAATGCTTATTGATATGATTATATTAACTGCAATGGGTAAAGTTCCACCTGAAGGTGTATTTAGTACGATCGGACTTTATGCAGCATTAACATTTATTGGTCTATGGATTATTCTTCCATTTATCACTAAATTTGAAAAAAAAGTTTAAGGAGTAAAAAGTGAAAGAATTATTTATATTAGCGGTTGTAACTGTTTTTACTCTGGTAACTTACTATTTAGTAGAGCCTTTTGCACATTCACAAATGCATAAGCATATTGAAAGTGAGGGGTTTGTTTATAAAGACCTTCCAGCACTTACGAAAAAAGGTGATGCTGCACGTGGTAAAGAGTTAGTTATGGGTGCCGGTGCTTGTGCTGGCTGTCATGGTATTGAAGTAGAAGGTATGCCGGCTCCTATGGATCCTGTGACTGCTGCTCAAAGTTATGGTGTAAATCCACCGGATTTATCAAACGCAGGTGCTATTTTTGATCCTAAGTTCTTAGCAGCTCTTATTAAAAACCCAGCACATGCGTTAATGGTTGAACATAAATTTGATCCAAATAAAGGACAAATGCATCCAATGACTTCATTCTATGGAGCGGGTGGAGATATAGACCAAGAAATTGCTGATATGGTTGCTTACTTACAGTCAATCGCAGTGAAAAAAGAGGAGTTAACTCCTGCAATGGCGTTTGAAACTGCTTGTGGTAGATGTCACGCGGTTCACTATCCGTATGTTGTAGATGGTAAAGCACATCCAGCATGGACACAAATTGGTGAGAAACCAACGTTCAAACATAAACAAGATGAGTTGGCATTTGAAACAAAAGTGTTAGATTATCAAGATGCACTTAAAAAGTATATGGGTACTTTACCACCGGATTTAAGTATGTATATTCGTTCTCGCGGTGAGCATCACATTAAAACATTTATAGAAAATCCTCAAAACTACCTCAAAGGTACTGCAATGCCACGTGTTGGTGTAACTGCAGAAGCTGCCGATAAAGTTATTGAGCATCTTGAAAATGTTGGTGATTCTAAACGTCACGAACGTGCAGAACTTGGACCAAAAGTATTGATATATATGTTGATATTTGCACTCTTTGCAATCCTTTGGAAAAAAGAGGTTTGGAAAGACTTACATTAGTAGTCCGCTAAAGAGAGTAATCTCTTTAGCTCGCTTGGGCCGCTGTGGCCACTAAAGGATGGGCGCTTGCCCATCTTTATCATTCTACAGAGAGAGAGCTCTCTTTGTC
>JALUZQ010000279.1 GCA_027011725.1 Sulfurimonas sp.
ATTATATTCCATGTTTTATAAAGAATATTTAGTTTATTATAATAATTTCTTATTATAAGATTAGTTTTATTTCTCTTTTTTCTCCATCACATCTTTTGCCGACTGTAGAGCAGAACCTAAGACAATGCGTGCTGCCTCTATAGCTTGTGCACCCATTCTTTTTGCCTCTTTTGCTCGTGGTGAAGAGAGTGCGACATCTGCTTTTTTTACAGCAAGTTTCGCAAAATTTGAGAATCTATCGCGAATAATATCTGCAGTCTCTTTTGAGATGAGTACAAGTTCTTCTAAATCATAACGCATATCTTTATTGATCTCAACCAGTATTTTACGAATGATTTGTGAACTTTCACTCGCTTGTGTAAGAATAATCTGTGAAAAGAGTGTATCTGTCTGATTCAAGTCTTCAATGATAGTGTCATAATCTTCTATAAGAATATGCTTTGCCTCGACAGGCATATACGCAACACGTTGCTTGAATCTGTCTATAGACTTAATGAGACCACTTCGCATACCTTTGAGTGTTAAACGCAGTATCTCTTCTGCTTTTGTTGGAGTGGCTTCTGCGACTTCTATGGCAGATGCCAAAATGGTAGAGAGGATTTTTCGTACACGAATAGTATTGAGTGAACCCTCTTTGATTGCTTCAAAAGTGATCTCTTTTATCACCTCTTTGAGTGTTTCATCAAGTTCACCGTCTTGTTCTTTTTCAAGAGCGGTTACAAGTGCTGATTCAACCATTTCGCTTAGCATATCATAGAGGTCAATGGACTGAAGTTTCACTTGATGTAAGATAGCACGTGTCTTTTGGCTTGGTTCTAGCTCATCTTCGAGCACATTGAAGATCTCATATTTTGCCTCTTGTAGCTCATCGGCTTTTTTCTCAAGAGCCCGCTCAATGCTCTCTTTTTGTGCGAGTAGTTTCTCTACTTCGCTCTGAAGAGCCTTTGTTTCCTCTTCAACAAGTGTAGATGTGAGCGTTCTAATCTCTTCTGCAGAGAGTTCATCAAGATTGACTTCTGCTCTTTTTACTGCGTTTACAATGCGTTTGGAAATACTTTTAAACTTGTGGCTGTATGCCTTTTTGAGTTTTGCTTGCAGTTCGTTGATATCCATTTTTTTCTCCTCTTTTTTAAAGAACCATTTTGATATCTTGATGTTTTTTCAACGCATCATAGATAAAAGTTCTATCATCTTCATTGTGCACAAGTAGGTCAAGGTTCATGCTCACATATTTGCCGCTTTTTGAGTTGTTCGAGTGTGTCAGTTTATGCTCACGTTCATCTATTACATCATGAACCGCTTTTTTGAGAGCCTCTTCTTCTGTCGATATAACCTTATAACACCAGTTACACGGATATGTAAGTTCGAGCTTTTTTCCTTCAAGTTTATCGTTTAAAGTCTCCACTTTTCCCTCCTGATTTAGATTCGAGCTGAACATTTTGAATAATCATCCCCTTGTCGATGGCTTTGACCATATCATAAATGGTCAAAAGTCCAATGCTCACACCTGTGAGTGCTTCCATCTCTACACCGGTTTGTCCCGTGAGCTTTGCAGTGACAGTAAGCTTGAATCCCGGAAGATCAGGGAGCTCTTCTACGTCACAGTTGATACCGCTGAGATTTAGAGGATGGCACATAGGTATGAGATTGCTTGTTTGTTTTGTTCCCATGATTGCAGCGATGACCGCAGTTTGAAGAACAGGACCTTTTTTTGTTTTTTCTGAAACGATGGCATCATACGCATCTTGACTCATTTGGATAATACCACTTGCAACAGCAACGCGTGTCGTACTGTTCTTTTCGCTGACATCGACCATTTTTGGGCGTTGATTCTCATCGAGATGTGTTAAGTTCATATTCGCTCTTTTATTATAAAATCTATTTTACAATATTATAGCAAAGTGCTGTTAATAATTTCGAATGATTGTAAGAGCTTCTTGGTATTGATGAGGATGGTTGAGATTTAAAAAGGGCTGCGTTTGCTCAAATGTGACATATTTTGTATGTACATCTTTTAAAAGTTGTCCAAGTTTATGGTTCCCTTTTTCGAGCATCTCTTTAAAATTTGTCTGCAGTGATACGTGGTAGATACCACAAAGGGGTTGCATACCTTCTTTTGTTCTTGCTATTGTTGCATCATATTTTGCTTCATCGGCTTCAAAGAGTTGCTCTATCTCTTTTGATGTCACAAAGGGAGTGTCAACACTCAGTACAAAAAGTCTTTCACTTTGTAATTTTTCAAACGCAGTGACAAAACCGACTGTAGGTGCGAAGGTGGCATTTGTTTGAATGTCTTCCAAAAAATTTGCATCAAAATCGAATTTGGAGGCATCTTTACATGAGATGTAAACGGTAGTAAAGATTTCAGAGAGTCTGGCATATTGGTAGTGGGCGAGTGTTTTGTAGCCTGCAAAAGGGAGAAGTGCTTTGTCCTCTCCCATTCTGCTGCTTTTACCGCCTGCAAATATAATACAAGGAGTATTATACATTAGTTGTGGATGAGCTGTGCTTCTATACGTCTGTTTTGTGCACGGCCTGCTTCCGTTGCATTATCTGCAACAGGGTTTGCTTCTCCCATACCTTCAGCAGAAAGTTGAGAAGAGCTTACACCTCTTTGTTCTAACATTTTAACAACTTCATCTGCTCTTTTTTTAGAGAGACGTTTGTTATATGAAGCTGCACCAACACTGTCAGTGTATCCAACGATTTTTGCACTGTAGTTTGGATATTTTTTCAAAAATGCTGCATATTTGTCAAGATTTGGCAAAGAGTCTGCTTTGATTTTGTATGAGTTATTCTCAAATTTAATATCAAGTGTCATAGTTGCTGGACAGCCATTTTCATCTACTGCTGTATTTGGTTTTGTATCTGGACAGATATCTTGTGCGTTTAAAACACCGTCACCATCCATATCAGGATTGATTTTACATCCTTGTGCGTCTACTTGAACACCTGCAGGTGTGTTTGGACACTTATCTAGTGTATTGAGAACGCCATCGTTATCGTCATCTTGAGCAACAGGACAGCCTGTAATATCTACAGTTGTATTATTTGGAGTATTGGCACATTTGTCATCTGCATCGACCACGCCGTCTCCATCGCTATCGACTGCTAGAGGTACGAATGCAACTGCAACTACCTCTTTTTCTTCAACGACCACAACAGGTGCCTGCTCCTCTTTTTGTGCTTGCGCTCCAAAAGAGTAAGTAAGACCTACGAGAGTCATTAAGTTGCTGTCAGCATTTCCTGCGTGTGATGCTGACGGTTTGAGCATGTATATGGCTTCAAGCTTTAAAGCAAGATTTTTTGTAAAGTTCATTTTCGCACCGACACCGGCATCGAAGAAGAGACGGTCGTCATTGCCTGCTTTATTTGTAGTAAAGCTCTCTATTCCCAGACCTGCTTTGGCAAAAGGTGTCCAGTTGTCTAACTTGTCATATGTATAGACACCGTTAAATGCACCACGAAGAATGTTTGTAGAACCACTTGTTGTGTAGTCTACACTCGGTGCATAGTACAAAGAGAACTCAGGAGCTATTTTAGAATCAGCAGAATTGATCTGAAACTCCAGACCACCTGTGAGGTAACCATCGTTGTCAAGACCAAGGTTTCCCTCTGCAAAATTGTAACCAAGCATTGGAGAGAGCTCGTATTTGTAGTTGTCTGCCATAAGTGTACCACTAAAGAGTAGTGCAGGGATAAGTAGTAATTTTTTCATGTATATATCCTTTTTATTTAATAAGTTCAGCTTCTATGCGTCTGTTTTGCGCACGACCGGCTTCTGTTGCATTATCTGCTATAGGATTTGCTTCACCCATACCCACTGCGATAAGTTGCGATGGGTTCACACCATCTTCAATAAGTAGCTTTACAACAGAATCCGCTCTCTTTTTTGAGAGTTTTTTGTTGTATTTTGCACTTCCGATGTTATCTGTGTATCCGATAATTTTAGCACGATACTCTGAATGTTTTTTTAAGAAGTCAGCATACTCCTGAAGTGTAGCATAAGAGCTTTTTGCCACTTCTGTCGATTTGTATTTGAACTGTATATGCAGATCAAGTGCTTTTTTCTGTTGCTGCGTTTCAAACTTGTTCATTTGAGGAGCTTTTGTCTCTTCTTTTACAACAGGAATAACTTCTACAGGAGGAATGACATGCTTTTGTACTGTCTCTTCTTGCATTGGAGCCATTGCCTCTTTTTGGACTTTTGACTGCGTTTGAGCAGACTCTTCTTTGTAGACTTCATGATAGACATCTGTTTTATCTGCACCAAAGGCATAGTTAAATCCAAAGAGTGTGACAAGATTACTGTCCGCACTTCCCGCATGTGTAAAGCCGTGTTTGAGCATATAGAGCGCTTCGACTTTGAGCGCAAGTTTATCTGTAATGGCAGCCTTGAGTCCTACTCCCGCATCGATGAAAGGGCGGTCTTCATTGCCTGCTTTGTTTGTAGTGAAGTACTCCATTCCTACCCCTGCTTTTGCAAATGGTGTGATGGTTTGGACTTTATCAAAACTGTAAACACCATTGAGCATCAGGCGCATAACATCAGTACTGCCTCCCTCTTTGTAGTTGACATTTGGAGCATAAAGCAGAGAAAATTCAGGAGAGATTTTCGAGCTTTGTGTATTCATTTGCAGCTCAAGTCCGCCTGTAACATAGGCATTGTCGTTAAAGCCTAAGTTCCCTTCTGCAGAGTTGATGCCAATAAGAGGAGAAATTTCATATTTATAAGTGTCTGCTACAGCAAGTGTACCAAGGAGCAGAGCGGGTATTAAGAGTATTTTTTTCATAATTATCCTTATTTTAGATATTTTTTGGAATTATATCTAAAATAAGTCATTACAATGATAAAGTGTTGAAAAAAGTTTATCGAGGGTCGGTTATGTAGCCTGTGATTGCGGAGATAGCAGCAACTGCAGAGTTTGCGAGGTAAACTTTTGATGAACGGCTTCCCATGCGACCGACAAAGTTTCTGTTTGTCGTTGAAACTGCTACTTCATTGTCTCCAAGGATTCCCATATATCCACCAAGGCAAGCACCACATGTCGGGTTACTTACAACACCGCCGGCATCAACGATGATGTCAATGTAACCTAAATGGTTTGCTTCACGAAGGATTTTTTGTGTTCCCGGTGTTACGATAAGACGAACATCAGGGTGTACTTTTTTTCCTTTGAGTATCTCTGCGGCTGTTTTAAGGTCACCTAAACGACCATTTGTACAGCTTCCTATGAATGCCTGGTCTATTTTGATTTTATCTGCAACAGCCTGTACCACTGAATGTCCGTTTGATGGTAAGAACGGATACGCAATAACAGGATCAAGATTTGCAACGTCTATCTCTAAGATTTGTGAGTAGTTTGCATCTTCATCAGAGTAGTGGATCTTTGGTTCACGTGCAAGATCTTTGTCTGCCAAGAACTCTCGTGTGATGTCATCAACTGCAACAATACCGTTTTTTGCACCTGCTTCAATAGCCATATTACACATAGAGAATCTATCATCCATGCTGAGGTGCTCAATTGTGCTGCCTGTAAACTCTAAAGTTTTATACAGTGCGCCGTCAACACCGATCATACGGATGATCTCAAGAATGATATCTTTTCCTGTTGTATATTTTCCCGGTTTTCCAGAAAGCACTACCTTGATAGACTCAGGAACTTTGAACCAGTTGCCTCCGCTGATCATTGCAAAGGCAAGGTCAGTTGAACCCATACCGGTTGAGAATGCTCCGAGTGCTCCGTGTGTACATGTGTGTGAATCTGCACCAATGATGACGTCACCCGGAACTACAAGCCCTTTTTCTGGAAGGAGTGCATGTTCGATTCCCATATCTTTTTCATCAAAAAAGTTTTTAAGATTATGTTTTTTTGCAAAGTCACGAGAGATTCTTGCCTGATTTGCTGATGCGATATCTTTTGCAGGAATGAAGTGGTCAAGTACGATGGAGAATCCATCAGGGTTCGCCAGTCTTTCTGCACCGCTATCTTCAAAAGCTTTAATGGAAATAGGCGTAGTGATGTCATTTCCAATAACCATGTCGATAGGTGAGCGGACGATTTCGCCTGCATAGACTTCTTTGCCGACATGTTCGGAAAATATTTTTTCTGTTATAGTTTGAGCCATAATGATGAACCTCTTATAATATAAATAATTTCGCGATTATATCATAAGAGCTTTAAAGGGAGGTTTTATTCCTGTGGGTTGTTTGGTTTTTTTATTTTCTGTGCAACGTAGTGTGCGACAGATTTGAGTTTTACGTCGTTATATCTTTTTTTCCATGAAGGCATATCATTTTTAGCTGTGCCCCAAAAGTGTCCGCCAAACTTTGCATATAAGAAGATCTGCTCTTCGCTAAGGAGAATCTTTTGTAGGTTATAGGGATAGATAAAGTTCTCATCCGCTTTGGACTGTTCGACATATTCACTCTCTCCATTGCCTGTTATGCCGTGACACATACCACATTTACGGCGAAAGATCTTTGCTCCGACTTTGAGCCTTTGAGCTTTTTGCTCACTTGAGAGTTTTGTGGATTCATTGAGCAGTTTTTCTATGCGCTGTGTACGCTCTTTGTTAAAACTTTGAGAGACATAGTGTGCAACAGAGCGAATTTGATTGTCATCATAGACATATTTAAATGTCGGCATGATGTCTGCATGTGCTCCAAACGTGTGTGCTCCGTGCTTGACTATTTGAAACATCTGATCTTCAGAGAGTATAGACTTGCTGAGTTGTCTTGGTCTGACAACGAGTTTCATCTCTGGGTCAGTATTTCCATTGACTCCATGGCAAGAGATGCAGGTCGTTTCATATATGTTTTTCCCAGTCTGCATCATCTGCTCATGGGTAAGTCCCTCAGCACCAAAAAGTGAAGTACTTAAGATGAGGGCTGCTGTGAAAAGTTTCATTATTAGTTTGCTGTAACTTCAAGAAGCATATTTGGATGGATGGCACACTCAACATCAAATTTACCTGCTGCTTTTACCGGAACAGTTTTTTTTGTTCCCGGTGCTTGCATACCGATGTCAAACTCATTTGCTTCATCGTCTGTATATGCATTGTGTGCAAAAGGGTCAGAGTTTACAAATGTAAGTGTATCTCCAACTTTCACAGTAATCTCGTGAGGAATAAAGGTCTTGCCTTTTTGGTCTATAACGTGGTCTGCTCCAAAGAGCGTTACTGATGCTAGAAGTGCTGCGATTGCGATTTTTTTCATATTTGATCCTTTATCTATTGTGGAAATTTTGTTGGGACTTTAATGTCTAAGTCTGGGCCGGTGAGAGACTTCATAAACTCTACGATTTTATCAACTTCTGCTTCACTGAGGTGTCTATCAACCATGACATCAGATTTGTTTTTAACATTGTGTTCAAAACGTCCGCCGTGTGAGCAGATGACTGTTGCCTCTTTGAGTGTTTTTACACTCCCATCATGGAAGTATGGGTATGACTTTGTAACATCACGAAGTGTCGGCGTTTTAAAGACACCATACCATGCAGCTCTCTTTTTCACATTGTAACGACCAAGTTCTTTACCTGTGAGGTTGCCATCGTGGAGTCCGATATTTTGAAAACTTCCATCAGTGAAGTTAAAACCGTCATGACAATCAACACAGTGTGCTTTTCCTTTAAAGAGTGAAAAACCCTCTTTTGCATCTTTAGAGATGGCTTTTTTATCACCTTTTGCATATTTGTCAAACGGTGACTCAGTAGAGACGACAGTTCTCTCAAATGATGCTATGGCTTTGGCAATAGTCTCTTTGTTAATGCCTTCACCTGGATATGCTTTGTCAAACAGTGGTTTGTAGCCTTTTATTTTTTGAAGTTTTGGTACAAGCTCTTTGAGCGGCATATTCATTTCAACATCAGCTTCAATAGGACCAAGCGCTTGTTGTTCTAAACTCTTTGCACGCCCATCCCAAAATTGATGTCTTTGATACGCACTGTTAAGTACAACTGGTGAGTTTCTAGGACCCACACGCCCTTCAAATCCTACTGCTTTTGAAGTAGGTACTTCATCAGTCCAACCACGAGCCGGAGAGTGGCAAGTCGCACAAGAGACAGTGTCATTCTTTGAGAGTCGTTTATCGAAGTAGAGTAGTTTTCCAAGTTCAATACGAGCCGGTGTGAGTTTGTTGTTTGTAGGTTGCGGTACCTCTGTTGGTCGCAGCCATTTTTTCATATCATCGTTTGCCGTTGCCCCTGTGAAGAGTGCAGAGACGACAAGTGTCGCTAAGAGTGATTTTTTTATCATCAATTTCCCCTGTTTTCTAATAAGTAATTGTAACATTAACAAACTTAAACAAGGAGGGAAAAAGATTATAAAGTAGTATGGTTTACGATGAGAAAGTAGATGAATTTTGCAGAGACAATGAAGACAAAAAGAGTGTACCATATCAGCGCTTTTGCGCGTAGCTCTGTTTTTTGTACAAAAAGAGCAAAGCTCAGTGCATAGTAGCTTGCAAGAATGAGTGAGGTGTAGATAAAGTAGCCGATGTAAGCATAATCGGAGGAAAGAATACAGTAAGGGCATCTATGTGTCGGCAGTTCATAGATATAGGTGCTGAAAAAGTAGGTGATAGCAAGATAAGAGATGTACAAAAAGAGCAGACTAAACGCAGCACTTAGGAGTCGTTTGTTCAAAGTAAGGGTTAAGAGCAAAAGGAGATAAAGAGTGTAGAAAAGTGTGACTAAAGAGCTGTTAGAGAGGCTAAAACTGTTTTGTGTGTGTTTATAGATATGTGAGCAACACATGACCGGCTCTACTGTAGAGAGATGCGCAAAAAAGTTGAGCTCTAAAAAAATATCTATGAGAAAAAGGAGAAAAATAAGAAGAAAAAAGAGGTACTTGCGTTTGAAATAGGGGTGTCCTTTGGTAATGAAGTCCTCTTTGTTGATGCGAAGCCAGAGCAAAGAGCAGAGAATGATAACAACTTTTAAAACAATAAGAGGATTTCCAAAAGCGTTGGAGCTCACAACTCCCGCAGCACACATTGCACCGGGAATAATGTCTGAGAGACTATTAAGTGTATGGGTAAAGAGGGCGAGAAGAAAAATGTTGATAAAGAGAGAGACCTGTATGATGGTTGTGATGAGGTAGGAACTCTTTTCAAGGGTGTATTGTTCTTGTGTCACTGCGTTTGGCTTGTAGTTTTTAATGAGTTGCACTGTTTTAAACGCAGCGAAGGTGAGAACAACAGCTAAAGAGAGGGTAACAAAAAGCAGTACTATCACTTGGGGAGAGAGAAAAATATTACTCAAGATGACCCTCTTTGAGCATAAAGCGTTTGTCTATGATGTCTAAATCATCAAAAAGAGGGTCGTGTGTCGCGATAACAATAGTTTTGCCTTTACGTTTAAGTTCTTTAATGATTTCTAGGAATTTCAGGGCATTGGCTTTGTCAAGATTTGCCGTTGGCTCATCGCAGAGAATGATGTCGGCATCATTGACAATGGCACGGGCAATGACGGCACGCTGTTTCTCTCCCCCTGAGAGGTTTGCTACTTTTTCATCTGCTTTGTGCGCGATATTCGCGATTTCAAGTGCTTTTCGTGTGGCTGCGTTTATCTCTTTAAAAGAGAGCTCTTTTATGACCAAAGGAGGCAGAAGGTTCTCCCTGAGTGTTAACTCTCCTAAAAGATGAAACGACTGTGTAATGTAAGCTACCGTGTCACGTCTGTAGAGTGAAGCGTAGTAATCAGAGTACGAAGCGATGTTCTCTCCTGCAATTTCTACACGTCCGCTTGTAGGTTTAAGCAGTGATGCCAAAATATGCAGCAGGGTACTTTTCCCACTCCCGCTGACTCCCTGAAACTGTACCATTTCTCCTGCGTTTATATGGAGTGTGATGTTGTGTAAAGCAGTGAAGTGTTCACCATTTTGACTCTCAAATGTTTTGCAAAGATCTTGTAACTCTATCATTTGAGTACCTCGTTTGGCTCGGTGATGGCAACACGCCACAGCGGAATGATGATGGCAAGCATAAAAGGAACGACAAAGAGTAAAAAGAGCAGCACCAAATCTGAGAGATGAATGGCAGGGGTGAATGATGCATCGTTTTGAAGGTTGTTATAGCCTAAAAATATGTTTCGCAACAGAGGTGCTCCAAAAACATAGACATAGATAAGGGCGCCAATTACACCGAAAATATAGGCAAAAAAAGCGACGATGAAGTTCTCCTCGAGTTTAAAAGAGATAATGCCTTTAATGCTCCAGCCGACAGACTTTAAGATGGCAACCTCTTTTGCATCCGCTGTTGTGATGAGTGAGTAGCGTTGGTAGAGAATGAGTAAAAATGTTGCAAGAGCAATGGAGTAAAGTACCATAAAAACACCGCCTTTGTAGTTAAAAAGGTTTTCATAATGCTTTTGTATATCCTCTTTTGTAATGATGCGGGTGTTGAAGTGTGAGACAAGCAGTTTTTCATAGACTGTGAGACGTTCATTCTTGTTTGGTACTTCTAAAATAATGTCACTAAATTCATCTCGTGGTATGCCTAAAATTTTACGGGCTTCTTCGATGTCCATCAGGATAACATCTGAACCGATTAGCGCTGTAGTTTGTGGAAGTGTATCGTAGATGTAAACTTTTTCTTTGCTTCTGTTAGGCGGTCGGAAAATGTAGTAGTCGTTGTAGGCGTACTCATTAAAGAACTTCTTCACCCCTGTTCCGATGATCATATTTTTTCTTTTCAAAAATGCTTCTATGTCTATATTTTGTAGGAGTCGTTGCAGATTTTTTTGTACCTGCTCATCGTAAAAGTCTATACCGACTATGAGAAAGTGCTCCTCTTTTGGTTCGTAGTAGTGCTCACCATAGATGCGCCCCTGCGCTTTTGTTACCCCCTCAATAGCGAGGGCTTCATCGAGCCAAGAGGAAGGCAGATTCATTAATCGTCCCGCTTGGTACTTTTGCAGTGTGATATCTGCTTGTGCATCAAGTGTGGAAAAAATATCTTTTTTGAGTGAAGCACTTATGAAAAGTGTGCTTGCAAGCAGGGCGATAAGGAGTGCTGAAAGTAGAAATATACCAAGGTGCTTTTTTTTGTGTTTAAGCAGTAAAAGCAGTAAAAAGTGGAGCTTAGGGAGCATAGACATAGTCCATCTGTTTATACTCTTTCATTTGCGGATAGAGTCGGTTTGAGTCGTCACTGTAAAATCCTACTCGGTGTTCAAGAAAGGAAGTAGATGCTGCAAACCCCGGCAGACGAATAAGTGCTGAGAGCTTTTGTATGGGGAGTGTATTGCTGCGCAGGTGGTTGACCCCAAAGAGTGCCAATCCAAACGCAGTGACACTAAACAGGGTAAAAAGTAAAAAGTTTTTTACTAAAATACCTACTCCTTTTTAAACTTTAAATGTCTGCAGGTGACTTTTGAGCTCTTGGGTCGCTTGACGTATCTGCTCGCTTGCACGTGCTACATCTTCAACTGTTTTGATGTTCTCATTTGAGAGTTGGCTGACATCTTGGATCTTTTGGATGATGCTCTCTGTTTTATTTGCATTCTCACGGTAGCCATCAAGAATGTTCTCGCTCATTTGTGTTGATTGTGACATGATCTCTACTGTTTGAGTGATCTTATCACCAACATTTGTGGAGATGGAAGAGAGCTCTTCTATTTCTGAAGAGGTTTCATTCATTTGCGTAGAACTGTCAACTATGGCTTGTACAATAACATTGACTGTTGCGTTTATTTCAGCGAGTGACTTTTGTGTACGCTCTGCAAGCTTACGTACTTCATCGGCAACTACGGCAAAGCCACGTCCATGCTCTCCTGCACGAGCGGCCTCAATAGCTGCGTTTAGTGCAAGCAGGTTTGTCTGGTCTGCAATGTCAGAGATGACAGTTAGAATGTCTTTGACCTGTGCTGCATCTTGTGAGAGTTGATTAAGCCCTTGGGCTATCTCTACTTGTGTCTCGGCAGAAGCTTGTACTTTGTTTACAAGTGTAAGAATGTCCTCTTGTGTTGCAACAAGGTTCTCATTTGACTGGATGAGGTTCTCTTTTCCGTGTTGTGCCTCTTCGATGGCAATGCTGAGTGCATTTTTCATCTGTGTCCCTTCCTCAACAGTCTCATTAAGTACACTGTTTTGGTGTTTTGACTTCTCTTCAACGGAGACGACCGTTTGTTCAAGATGGTTGGTAACACTACGGTTTTGCTCTGATGAAGCGATGACAACTTTGAGTATATCTTGTACTTTTTCTATAAAATCATTGATATAGCGGTTCGCCTCGGCAATCTCATCATTTGTATCGGTAGCAAGACGCATAGTTAAGTCACCGTCTCCCTGTGTAAGCTCTTTTGCTGTATTTATAAGCTTTTTAACAGGATCAACGATAGATTTGATGACAAAGAGCAGCATTAGCACGATGACAAAACCAAAGAGTAACTGAATAATAAGTGACATCATAGCAAGAGAGCCTATTTTTTTCTCTATGATTGGTCCATATGTTTTGTGCATTTTATTTAAGAGTTGTTGGTTCTTTTGACTGAGTTTTTGCATTTTACCAATCAGCCCTTGATCTGGCGTGAGTCCCTTGACTTGAGTTGCTTTGACAAAGGCGCTAAAGTACTTCTTGTAGTTTTGTAAAATGCTTAGGATTTTCTCTTTATCTCTGATATTGTTACTGTCTATATAGTATACAAGAGCATTGTATGATCTTTTGAACTTTTTAAAGTATTTTTTTGAATGGGTAAGCTGGAAACTTTTTTCAAGGTTTGAGAGTGTTAAGACCATGCTGTATATATCTTGGTCTTGAATCTTCTTGGCATAAAGTTCTGCTGATTTCTCTGCTTTTGTGAGCTTTTTATTGAGTCCTTTTTTAGGTCCAAAGCCCAGTTTTGCCTGAATGGTCACAACATCGTCAAAACTCTTTTTATAGGCTTGAGCATTTTTGATGATCTCTTGAAGGGTAGAGACTTCAAGGTCTATATCTTGAAGTGAGCTTTTGAGCGCTGTTGTGTTGTTTTGAAATTTTTCATAGTCATTATAGAACTGGGCAATATATTTTCTCTGGGTATAGCTTGAAAAATTCGTAGCATCAATTGTAAGAGTTTTCATATTGTTTTCTATTTTATGTACATAGGTCTCTGCGTTTACGAGTTTTTTATTCTCGCTCAACATATAGTTGACGATGTAAATATTTGCTAAAATAGAGACAATGGAGATACCCATTACCCCTATAAGTTTATTTTTAATTGTCATACAATTCCTCCGTGAATTTTTAAATTTTGTACGATAAAGCAGCTTTTGTAAACGCAGTAGAGCAGAAAAAGAGTGCTATAAAGATGGGATTGAATTTTACTTCTTCATCACTAACGGTATCAAATACGCTAAAGCTGAAGCCTTCGCCGTCATTTGGATTTTGAGGTTTTACTATAAATTCGAGTGGTGTTAGTGTGCGTATCATATTGATGATATTTTTCTTTGTTTTTTTATTTTCTTCATTGAGAATATTGAAATCTTTCTCTTGTGCTTCTCTGTGTGTGAGCAAAATCTTTTCTATGATGTCTGTTTTGTCTTTAAAGACGACCTTGTTCCATGTGATGATGGTGTTGTTAGAAGCGACTTGGCAGTTTTTTTGCATTAGAGGGTTCGGTTTTTTGCCGCGTAGTGCTTCGATAAGAGAGAGCAGATAGTTCACTCCTCCTATACTTTGTGCTGCTTTTTGCATAAAAAGATGCACGGTTGCCTTTGTTTCATCGCTTTGATTGTTAAAATTACACATATTAGTTTTTCTCCATTGAGTAACAAAAGACTTGGTTCTTTCCATTTTCTTTTGCTCTGTACATAGCCCTGTCGGCTTTTAACAGCAGTTGCTGCATACTTGATGCATCATCAGGGAAGAGGGCTATCCCTATACTTGCACCGACCTTTATTTTGTTGTTTTGAATCGTGATGTCTTCATTTATTTTTTTCAAGATGTTCATGGCTACTTTTATCGCCTCTTTGGTATCTTTTGCATGAGAGAGGACAATCGTAAATTCATCGCCGCTTAAACGTGCTGCTAGATCCACTTGTCGTGTGGAAGTCTTTATCACTCTTGCTACCTCTTTTAAAAGTTCATCTCCAATATGGTGTCCAAAGGTATCATTAACAGCTTTAAAGCCGTCAAGGTCGATGAACATTAGTGCAAGTTTGTAATTGTACCTTTTTGCACGTTTTATTTCATCCTCGAGCTCTATTGTGAAGAGCGTTCTGTTTGGCAGTGTTGTTAATGGGTCATAGAGTGCGAGCTCTTTGAGTTTTTCTCTGTTGATAATAACATAGACGGCAAAGATATAAAGTAGTAATACGACTGCACTAAAGAGCAGGGTGATATATGTCTGTTGTACATCGACGCGGCTGAGATAAGGAGAAACTTTATAGGTTACTATATATGCTACATTCTTAAGTCCATCGGCAGAGGGGATCGGTAAAAAGTTGAGTACTATTTGTTGGTAGTTGTATCCAACTGCTAAAGCAAACGGCTCTTGCGTTTGGAACTTTTGGGCAAGTTCTTTTTGAAGTGATGGCGTTGCTAGCTGTTTGTAAAAGGCTTTGTCTTTTAGTTTTTTGTGTGAGTGCTCCTCTATGTAATAGTCTGGTGATTCCCATGTCTCTTTGTAGTTGTACCCGTATTGGCGGCCTACTATGGTGTTGTTGGCTACAGATTTGGAAATGAGCAGATGATGATCGTAGGTGAAATCTTCTATGAGGTTTTTAAATATTATCTCTGAAGAGTAAGAGATCTCAACACTTCCTATGTGCTCTTTTTTTTCATTAAAAAGAGGGTAAACAAAACGGTACCCTAAGAGGTAAGGACATGCTTCCATGCCTTCAACAGGTTTGAGCAGTTTGTTGGCTAAAACAACGCTCTTTCGTAGAGGTGTAAGGTCATCACCGAATTGTTCGGGCGCATACATACGTAAAAAGCTATGGTTGTCAGGAAGATGGAAATGGACTTGAGATATCCCCATATGTTCGAGTCTCTTATAGTTGCGAATAAGAAGCTTATAGACAGCTTTACGTGTTGCGTTTCTCTCAGCAGGAGATTCTTCTACTGCTTTGCTTAGAAGCTTGATAAGACGAGGATTTTGTTCATACATGGTGTAAATATCATGCGACATGATTTTAAGGTATTTGTGTAAGACCGTGTACTTATTGAGTAACAGCGTACTCTGCACCTGTAGGTAGTAGGAGCGTTTTTGTTGAGAGTAAGCATCAATAAGCAAAAGCCCTAGAAAAAACACGAGTATTGTCAAAAAAGTCAATAAAACGATCTTCCCTCTTTGC